>DATIOP010000445.1:0-9153 GCA_035472975.1 Gemmatimonadales bacterium | reverse complement strand
TGGAGAAACTCCCCCGGAATCAGGCCTAACTCGCAAACCGATTGGCTGAGCCGTGGCTCGGCGCCCATCCCCTGCACCAGCACCCAGGTGAGGATATTGAGCGCGATGATTCCGTAGGTGGCGTACGGAGTTCTCAGGGTTGGATTTTCGTCGCGGATCGGGAACATGCCTCAATATACGGCTCATTTCACGCGCTGCTTCAGCGTGCAAATGGGTGGCTAACCCGGCATATTCCCCATTCCTATTTTCACAGCCTTTGTAGGGCGGCGACTGTCAGGAGGTCTTCCCTGTCCAGCCACGATCGCGAGCGCTCCCTTCTCGGGGTACCCCGCTCTATTGGCGGGGCGTTCGTGAGTCTGGCCGGAGTGGTGTGCCTCGGTTTGGTTGCCGCAGCGAATCCTGTCTCGCTCGCTACTCCGCACTCCATGGATGGAATTGAGGCGAACGACAACCGTACCCCGGCCGGTCAGTTTCGGGGTGATACCCTCAGCATCGCGCTCGAAGTCAGGATGGGGACCTGGCATCCCGAGGCGGACAGCGGACCGGCCATCGAGGTCGCGGCCTTCGCCGAAGCCGGTAAGGCGCCAGAGGTGCCGGGTCCACTGATCCGGGTGAAGGAAGGAACCACGATTATAGCAAACATCAGGAATGCCCTCCCGGACTCGACTATCTCGATTTTCGGCCTTTTAACTCAGTCAGCCGATCTGAAGGACAGTTTGACCCTGCGGCCTGGAGAAGCTCGGCAGGTTCGTTTCACGGCAACAGCGGCAGGCACCTACTTCTACCGTGCTGTGCTCGGCAAGCATACCCCGGACCGGCGGGTGAACGACGAACGGGAGCAGGTCGCCGGCGCATTGATCGTGGATCCTCCGGGCCCTGTCGCTCCCGACCGGATTTTTGCGATCACTATCTGGGGTAATCGGGTGGACTCAGCTGTGTATAGTCGGGATGACTATCGGAACGCGATCACGATCAACGGCCGCTCCTGGCCCTACACCGACAGGATCGAGGCGACCACAGGAGATACGGTGCGCCTGCGGGTGATCAACCTGAGCGGGCGCACGCATCCTATGCACCTGCACGGGTTCTACTACCAGGTCCTGTCCCGCGGCGACGGTGTCTCAGATACGGCCTACGCGGCCGACGACCGGCGCATGGTCGTCACCGAGGAGATGCGGCCCTTCACGACGATGGCGATGAGCTTTGTGCCAAATCGTCCCGGCAATTGGCTCTTTCATTGTCACGTAGGCTTTCACGTCGTGCCGGAGTCCCGACTCAACAAGGTGGCGGCTGGCAGTCATGACGAGATGTCCCACGATCCCATGGTTCACATGGCGGGGCTCGCGGTAGGGATCACTGTGCATCCGAGTCCAAACTGGACGCTTCCGAGTCAGGGAAAGGTCCGTCGCCTGCATCTCTACGTAGACGAGGGCAAGCAGCGGTATCGCGCGAAGCGGGCACTCGGATTCGTCCTGCAGCGAGGGGCCAAACCACCGCAGCCCGACTCGGTGGAGATCCCTGGATCGGTGCTGGTGCTTACGCGAGGGCAACCGACCGACATCGTCGTCACCAACCGGCTCCGCGAAGCCGCCGCGATCCACTGGCACGGGGTGGAATTGCTGAGTTACTCCGATGGTGTTGCAGGATGGAGTGGCGACGGCCAGCAGCTCGCTCCGGTGATTGCACCGGGCGATTCATTCACGGCGCATCTCCTTCTGCCCCGTGCCGGCACCTTCATCTATCACACGCATCTCAACGACCTGGAGCAACTTTCGTCCGGGTTGTATGGAGCCATAGTCGTTCTCCCACCGGGCCAGCGATTCGATTCGCGCCGGGATCATGTCTTCGTGGCTGGATGGGATTCCCTGATGCCCGAGGTTCCTCGAGTCCTGATCAACGGCGACTCGCTGCCTGCCCCGCTGGAGTTGAAGCCGGGGGTGCCGCATCGCTTCCGCTTCATCAACATTGGATTGGCGCTGCCCGTTGGATTCGGGATATACCAGGACAGCTCACTGATTCGCTGGCGCCGAGTGGCGAAGGATGGCGCCGACCTTCCGGCGCATCAGGCGGTCGAAGCCAATGCGATGCAAGCCGTCCAGGTCGGGGAGACCTACGATTTCGAATGGACTCCGGAGCGAGGACAGTACGAGTTGAGGGCGGGGCCGCCGGGGAAGCCATTCTGGAAACAGCAGCTGATAGTCGATGGTCGATAGTCGATGGTCGTGGGTCATGAGCCATGAGTCTTGAGTCTTGAGTCTTGAGTCTCGAAATAGTGACCCAGGGCCACTGGCTACGAGCCAGTCACTGACCATCGACCATCGTCCATCGACCATCGACTATTGAACCCACGACCCAAGACTCACGACCGCCCTTGACCATCAACGATCGCCTCACGTCAGCCCTCTCTGACCGCTACCGCATCGAGCGGGAGCTGGGACAGGGCGGCATGGCAACGGTCTACCTGGCCCAGGACCTCAAGCACGATCGCCAGGTCGCGATCAAGGTCCTGCGGCCGGAGCTCGCGGCCATGATCGGGAGCGACCGGTTCCTGCAGGAAATCCGGGTCACCGCCAGGCTTCGTCATCCCCATATCCTGCCGCTTTACGACTCGGGCGCCGTGGACGGTGTCCTGTACTACGTCTCCCCTCTCGTCGAAGGCGGTTCCCTCAAGGCGCGGCTCGAGCGCGATGGCAAAGTGCCGGCGGTCGAGGCGGTCCGGATCGCGCGCGAGGTGGCGGATGCGCTGGATTTCGCCCATCAGCACGGGGTGATCCATCGCGACATCAAGCCCGACAACATCCTGCTCGAAGCCGGACATGCAGTGATAGCCGATTTCGGGATCGCGAAAGCGGTCTCCGCCGCCGGTGCAGATCGGATGACTCAGGCCGGCGTGAGCGTAGGCACCCCGACCTACATGAGTCCCGAGCAAGCCAACGGTGAACTGGAGATCGACGGACGGGCGGATATCTACGGCCTGGGAGTCGTACTCTACGAAATGCTGTCGGGGCAGCCGCCGTTCACCGGCCAAACTCTGCAAGCCTTGATGGCGGCGGTCCTGACCCGGGAGGCGGCACCGCTCCCCTTGTCAGCCGATGTCCAGCCGGAGCTCAGCAACGCGGTTTCCAAGGCCATGGCGAAGAAGCCATCGGACCGGTTCGCGTCGGCGCGCGAGTTCAGCGAGGCGCTCCGGTTTCACGAAGAGCCGCGGCCTGCAGCCGGAGCGTCGGCTCGTCGGACTCGAGTCCTGGTCTTCGCCGGCCTGGCGGCCCTCGCTGTCGTCTTCTGGCTGATCACTCACCGGACCCAGCCACCTCCACGAGTCGCGGCCACTCGACTGGCCCAGCTGACATCGGACGAAGCGGTGGAGGAGTGGCCATCGTGGTCGCCCGACGGAGCGCGGCTGGTGTTCTCCCGGACGGTCGGCGGCTACCGAAACCTGTTCCTCCGAACCTATCCAGGCGGAGAGGAGACTCAGCTCACCAAAGGATCTCGCGACGATATCCAGGCCTCGTGGTCACCCGACGGCAGTGTCATTGCGCTGGTCCGTTCCAGTCTCTCCGACGGCAAGCTCGAACCCGGAGACGTGCTCGGCTTGTATGCCGAAGGCGGCGATGTCTGGACGGTCGATCCCAAATCGGGAGCCGAAGAGCATCTCCTCTCGGGAGCCTTCAGCCCGAGCTGGTCGCCCGATGGGAATCACATCGCGGTAGACGCCGGCTGGGGAGGAGCGCGTCGGATCTGGGTTACCGACAAAAACGGTCACAATCCGCGGCAAGTCACCAGCGACAGCTCGAACGAGGTGTCACACATGAGCCCCCGCTGGTCACCGGACGGGAAGCGCCTAGTCTTCCGGAGATTTCAGCAGCCCAGGTCCGACATCGTCGTGGTGGACCTCGCGACCGGCAAAACCACCTGGGTGACCCATGACGACGTGACAGATGTGAATCCGGCCTGGTCGCCCTCGGGACGGTTCATCTACTTCTCTTCCCTGCGGGGCGGAGGACTCAACCTCTGGCGGGTGGCGGTTTCGGAGAGCGGCGAAGCGCGGTCGCCACCGGAGCAGCTTACCACGGGCGCGGGTGACGACCTCGAGCCCTCGATCGCACCCGATGGCAAACGCCTGGCCTTCTCGATCTTTCGCATCGAGGCCGACCTGTGGCGGCTGCCACTTGACCCGGTCACCGGGCGAACGACAGGGCAGCCCGAGCCGGTCATCGCCACGACTCGGGTGGAGAGCCGGGGCGCCTGGTCTCCCGATGGACGCACCATCGCGTTCAATTCGGATCGTAACGGAGACATGAACCTGTGGCTGCATTCGGAGGGCGAGACTGACCGGCAGCTCACCAGTGGTCCGGGAGGCGACTACCAGCCGAACTGGTCGCCCGACGGGAAAGTCATCGCCTTCTTCTCTTCCCGGTCCGGCCAGAACGACATCTGGACCGTTCAAGTCGCCGAAGGGACTCTCAAGCGGCTGACGTCAGATACCGGCATCCACATCAATCCGTTCTTCTCTCCCGACGGGAAGCACATCGCATACCACGAAGACCGCGATGGCCGCTTTCAGCTTTGGGTGATGAATGCCGACGGCTCGAATCCGCACCAGCTTTCCAGCGATGGCGCGGCTGGCCATTTCATGCGCTGGTCGGCCGACGGCAAGAGCGTCATCATCCGAGCGGAACCTCCCGGGGGCACGCAGATTCTGTCAGTCAACGTCGAGACCGGGGCCGTCGAGCGCTTGCCGGATGTCGCGGGCGGCAGCCACATGTCCTTCTCGCCCGACCATAGCCTCGTTCTCGACGTGAAAGGCCATAAGACCGTTTGGATCACCCCGATGAAAGGCGGCTCCCCATACCAGATATTCGAATTCCCCGACCCGGCCATCCGAATCGACTATCCAGTCTGGTCTCCGGATGGACACTCCGCGTTGTTCGATCACGACGCGCCGCACGGAGGAGATATCTGGTTGTTGGATGGAGTCGAATGACCAAGGTCCGGACGCCTTTCGCCGCAGTTCTGGTTGGGATTTTCGCAGGTGGGCATTCATGGAGCAGGCCGGCTCCTCCCGCGGCGAGTCTGCCTGTAGTCGTCGCGAACGACAATCGCACTCCCGCCGGCCAGGAGAGGAACGACACTCTCCGGATCCGGCTCGAAGTCAGGATGGGTGCGTGGCGGCCGGAAGCTGACAGTGGAGCCTCAGCAGAAGTGGCCGTGTTCGCCGAGGAGACGAAGGCTCCGCAGATCCCGGGTCCGCTCATCCGGGTGAAGACGGGAACGATCATCAGTGCGTCGGTGCGTAACGCACTTACCGATTCCACCATCTCGGTGCACGGCCTGCTCACTCGGCCGGCCGCAGGCGACGACAGCCTAATTCTCCGCCCCGGAGAAATTCGCAGGGTCACCTTCGCGGCGGGACAACCCGGCACATACTTCTACTGGGCCGTCCTGGGCAAGCACAATTTCGACAAAGACGACGAACGGGAGCAGCTCTCCGGAGCCTTCATAGTGGATCCGCGTGAAGGGTCGCCACCGGATCGGATTCTGATGCTGAATATCTGGGGGAGGACCGTGGATTCGGCGAATTACCGGAACGCACTTGCCATCAACGGCCGGTCCTGGCCGTACACCGAGCGAATACACGCCACGGTCGGTGACACAATTCGCTGGCGACTGATCAACGCGACGTGGCGCCCGCACCCCATGCATCTCCACGGCTTCTACTACAGCATAGACGCATCAGGAGACGGGTTGCGGGATTCGCTCTACCAGCGGGAGGACCGCAGGCTGGTCGTGACCGAGGACATGAGACCGTTCGAGACGAGGTCGGTTTCCTGGAGTCCGGATCGCCCCGGCAACTGGCTCTTTCATTGCCACATCGGATTTCACGTCGTCCCTGAGACGCGGCTCGACCCTCCGGCAGCCGATAGTCACGACCGGATGGCTCACGACCCTGGTGTTCACATGGCCGGCCTGGTACTGGGAATCACGGTTGATCCCCGTGAGGTTGCCGGTGCACTGCCAGCAGTGGTCGTGAAGCGCGAGCACCTCTTCATCCAGGAAGGTCCCCGTCATCGGTTAGCGCCGCGGACGATGGCCTATGTACTGCAGCACGGGAGTGCCCCGGCGTCCGATTCGACTGTGGTACCCAGCTCCCTCTTGCTGCTGACCCGCGGCCAACTGACCGACATGATGATCATCAACCGTCTCAAGGAGCCAAGCGCGATCCACTGGCACGGAATCGAGCTGGGGAGCTACTCCGATGGAGTAGCCGGCTGGAGTGGCGCCGGCACTACCCTCGCGCCCTCGATCCAGCCGGGAGACTCGTTCGTTGCCCACCTGATCCTGCCTCGAGCGGGGACGTTCATATATCACACTCACATGAACGATCTCGAACAGCTTACCTCGGGACTCTTCGGCGCGGTCCTGGTGCTCGACCCGGGGAAACCGTTCGACCCCGCGACCGATCACGTTTACGTGGCGGGCTGGGACGGGCCTGCCGAGCCACCGAATGTCGTGGTCAATGGAGACACCACGGCGAAGCCGTTGTCGATGCGAGCCGGTGTCGACCAGCGAATCCGCCTGATAAACATCGGTCCCGCCGCGAGTCTCGAGTTCGTCATCTTTCGGGATACGTCGGTGGTGACGTGGCGAGCCCTGGCCAAGGATGGAGCGGACCTGCCGCAGTCCCAGGCGACCACCAGGCCGGCGCGGCAATTCGTCCAGGTGGGAGAGACCTACGACTTTACCTTCAGGGCGGACCCGGGAGAGTACCGGCTGGTAGCGATCCTCAGGGGAACAGCTATGCAAGTCTTCCGGCAGGCGCTGGTGGTGAAATAAATGATCCCTATGAGGAGGAATTGAAGTGACGCGTCTCCGCATGCTTTACGTCGCGATTGCCACTCTTTGCGCTGCGTGCGCCTCCCGCTTCCCCTCTTCCTCCGACGCGGGAAGGATCGAACAAAAGGGGCAACAGGTCACCATCATCCGCGACGACTGGGGTATCGCACACGTCTACGGCAAGACCGACGCGGATGCCGTGTTCGGCATGATCTACGCCCAGGCGGAGGACGACTTCAACCGGGTGGAGACCAATTACATCAACGCCATGGGGCGTCTGGCCGAAGCCGAAGGAGAGAAGGCGATCTATCAGGACCTTCGCATGAAGTTGTTCAGCAACCCGGATGAGATGAAGGCGCTGTACAGATCGAGCCCGGCTTGGCTCAAGGAACTGATGATCGCGTGGGCCGATGGGCTCAATTTGTACCTGCTCAAGCATCCCGAGGTGCATCCCAGGGTCCTCCTGTACTTCGAACCCTGGATGGCGCTGACCTTCAGTGAGGGGAGCATCGGCGGCGATATCGAAAGTATTTCCCTCGAGAGCCTCGAGGCATTCTACGGAAAGACTACCGGCGCTCAGGGAGGACGCGATCCTGCGTTGCCACCTGAGACCACCGGGTCCAACGGGATCGCCATTGCGCCGGCGAATACGGTTTCCCACCACGCCATGCTCCTCATCAATCCCCATACCTCCTTCTTTTTCCGGTCGGAGCTTCAGGCCGTGAGCGAGGAGGGGCTGAACGTCTACGGCGCGGCCACCTGGGGACAGTTCTTCATCTATCAGGGCTTCAATGACCGGCTGGGGTGGATGCACACCTCCAGCGGGGTGGATGCGATTGACGAGTATGCCGAGACGATAACCCGGAAGGGTGACAGCCTGTTCTATCGGGACGGCAGCGTCGAACGGCCCCTTACCGTGGAGAAGATCACCGTACCGTACAAGCTGGACGGCGGCATGGGACAGCGAGTCTTCACCGTATACCGCACCCGGCACGGGCCAATCGTACGGGAGGCCGACGGCAAGTGGATAAGCGTGCGCCTGATGGAAGACCCGGTTCGGGCCCTCACAGAGTCGTACACCAGGACCAAGGCGAAGAACTACCAGGAGTTCAAGGAGACGGTGAACCTCCGCACCAACTCCTCCAATAACACGGTCTACGCCGACGCGGACGGCAACATCGCCTATTTCCAGGCCGCTTTCATTCCCAAGAGAGATCCGAAATTCGACTGGACTCGCCCGGTGGACGGGAGCGACTCGGCTACAGACTGGAAGGGGCTGCTGACACTCGACGAGATGCCGAACGTCTTTAACCCGCCCAACGGCTGGATCCAGAACACGAACAACTGGCCCTACTCGGCGGCCGGGGAAAACAGCCCGAAGCAGAATGACTTCCCGCGCTATGTGGATACCTATGGCGAGAATCCGCGCGGCGTTCATGCGATGCGATTACTGGAGGGGAAGAAGGACTTCTCTTTGCAGGGGCTGATCGACGCCGCGTATGACAGCTACCAACCGACCTTTGCGGTCCTGGTCCCCCCGCTGATCAAGGATTACGACGCGCTACCTGAGTCGAGTCCGCTGAAATCGAAACTGGCCGAACAGGTGAAGGTGTTGGGCGGCTGGGACTACCGATGGTCCGCTGAATCGGTCCCGACCACGCTGGCGATCTATTGGGCTGAAGACCTCTGGCGACGGGTACCACAGGACGCGAACGACGAAGAGCTCCCGGGGTGGGAGTACATCGCAAAGAAGGCGACGGCAGAAGAGCGGCTGGAGTCGCTGGCGGCGGCATCGGACAAGCTGGCACAGGACTTCGGAACCTGGAAAACGCCCTGGGGAGACATCAACCGCTTCCAGCGGCTGACCGATGACATCGTCCACCGCTTCAGCGACGATGCTCCCAGCATCCCGGTTCCCTTTACCACCGCACAGTGGGGCTCACTGGCGTCCATTGTGCCCCAGGCCAACAGTGGGACCAGGAAGCGGTACGGCAGGTATGGGAACAGCTTCGTCGCGGTGATCGAGTTCGGCGATTCGGTCCGGGCCAGAGCGGTGACTGCGGGGGGCGAGAGCGGCGACCCCAAGTCCCAGCACTTCAAGGATCAGGCGGAGCGGTACAGCAAAGGGGACTTGCGAGAGGTGTATTTCTACCGGTCACAGCTCAAGGGGCATACGGAGAGGGAATACCACCCGGGTCAGTGAACGGCGAACGGTGAACAGTGAACGGTGAACGGTGAACGGTGAACGGTGGACGCGTAGGGTACCTGTCATTCCGAGGAGCGGAGCGACGAGGAATCCAGATGCCAACCTGGCACCGG
>DATIOP010000444.1:0-5902 GCA_035472975.1 Gemmatimonadales bacterium | reverse complement strand
CTGGGATCCGGGGATTGAAGAAGCCGGCGGAAGCACACGCGAGGTCGTCAGCAGGTCACGGATGTCGAGCAGGATCTCCAGCATGAGCTGATCGCGCTGATAACCCGCGTCGAGCTCCGCCATGCGGACCGGCTGCTGCTCGGTTCGGGCCCGATCGTACTGCTCGCGATAGGTGGCTTCGAGATTGGCCAGAATTCGATCTCGGGGGCGCATGGTCGTCGTCGGATGAATGTGCGGGAGACACTCGGGCGCAGTAGCTTAAAGCATCTCCAGCCTTCCGCCAACCTCCGAGGACCATGGCGCGTTGCTTTCCGGTCAGGACACTCTGCCTCGGCTTGCTGATCGCGTTGCCGAGTGTCCTCCTATCCCAGCAAACAAAGCCGCGAGCCCGTGATTGGGGCATTCCCTTCGGCGGAACCCCTGGTCCGCTCAACGCCATCACCGACGTAAAGGGTATCGAGGTCGGTCAGGTGACGCTGATCGAAGGTGAGGGGAAGCTGCAGCGGGGCAAGGGTCCGGTCCGTACCGGGGTTACCGCCGTCCTGCCGAGGGGGAAGAAAAACTCCGATCCGGTCTTCGCCGCCTGGTGGACCCTGAACGGCAATGGCGAAATGACCGGGACGACGTGGGTCGAGGAGTCCGGGTTCCTGTGGGGCCCGGTAATGATCACCAATACGATGAGCGTCGGCGTCGTGCGCGACGCGGTAATCGAATGGGCCATCGAACGGGGCTACGACGATTTTCTCTGGGCGCTCCCAGTCGTGGCCGAGACCTGGGATGGCGGGCTCAACGACATCGACGGTTTTCACATCACCAAGCAGCACGCGTTCGATGCACTGGATAAGGCGGCAGGGGGGCCTGTCGCCGAAGGCAATGTCGGCGGCGGGACCGGGATGGTCTGTCACGAGTTCAAGGGCGGAATCGGGACTTCGTCCCGCAAGCTGAGCAGCGCAGCTGGCGGGTTTACGGTCGGTGTCCTGGTGCAATGCAACTATGGCATCCGCCGACGGTTGAGCATCGCGGGAGTGCCAATCGGTCAGGAGATTTCAGATCTGATGCCCTGTTACGTCGCGGGGCCGCCGGTAGAAACGCCGGGTCCTGAGTACCCGACCTGCGGTGGGAAGGCCACCGGGCTCATCCCCGAGGACCCGGGGGCCGAGCGCGGTTCCATCATCATCGTGGTGGCGACCGACGCGCCGCTCCTGCCCCACCAGCTGAAGCGCCTCGCAAAGCGGGCGGCACTGGGCGTGGGACGCATGGGCGGACTGGGCGGGGATTCCTCGGGAGACATCTTCATCGCATTTTCGACCGCCAATGCCTACGCCGCGGTCGCCGACAGCGGCGCCCGCACGGTGCAACTGTGGCCCAACGACCGGATCAACTCGCTTTTTGAAGCGACGGTCGATGCCACTGAAGAAGCGATTACCAACGCGATGGTAGCGGCGGAGACGATGACCGGCGCCAACGGTCTTCGGGTCTTTGCGTTACCGAAGGACAGGGTCGCTGAGTCGCTGCGGGCTCATGGGCGGATTGGACAGAGCGGTAAGCCATAGGCCGTCAGCCGTCAGCCACCGACAATACGTCAACGGGCCCAGCTTAGGGCTTAAGGTTTAAGGTTCTCAACCCCACCGGAAACACTATGGCCGAACGACCCACAGCTCTTGTCACCGGTGCATCGAGCGGCATCGGCCTCGAGCTGGCTCGTCTCTTCGCCAAGGGCGGCCACGACCTCATCCTGGTCGCCCGGAACGAAGCCAAGCTGAACGAGCTCGCGCTCTATCTCGGCAAGATGTACCGCTGCAACGTGGAGGCCCTTCCGGCCGATCTCAGCCAGTCGGAGGTTCCCGAAGCGCTGGTGGAGGAACTGAAGACTCGCGGACTCACCGTGGACGTGTTGGTCAACAACGCTGGATTCGGTGAGAACAAGCTTTTCGCGCAGCAGGACACGCGGCGGATCATGGAGATGATCCAGCTCAACATGACGACGCTGACCCAGCTCACCAGACTCCTGCTCCCCCCAATGCTCGCTGCGAAGAAGGGCAGGATCCTCAACGTCGCCTCGACCGCGGCATTCGCGCCGGGCCCGTTGATGGCGATCTACTACGCAACCAAAGCGTACGTACTCTCGTTCTCCGAGGCGATAGGCAACGAGCTCAAGGGGACCGGCGTCACGGTGACGGCGCTTTGTCCCGGGCCAACTCGAACCGGATTTGCGACGGCCGCGGGGGTCACCAACACCAACCTGTTCAGCGCACGGGGAGTCATGGACGCGGCTCCGGTGGCCGAGGCAGGCTATCGCGGTTGCATGAGCGGCAAGGCGGTCGTTATTCCCGGGCTGCTCAACAAGGTCCTGGTTTGGGGGATCGCGTTGAGTCCAAGGTGGATGGTGACGCCGATCTCGAGGCGGTTACAGGAGCGGAAGATGGAATAGTCATGGGTCGTGAGTCTTGGGTCATGAGAATCTCAGGCTGAGTTCGGTCTCTCCCCAAGCGTCGCATGACTCACGACCCACGACCCACGACTCAAGACCCACACACCATGACACTCCGCGACAGCCAAGCCCGGGTCGACACCTGGATCAGCCAGTTCGAAGAAGGCTATTTCCCGCCGCTCACCAACATGGCCCGCCTCAGCGAGGAGGTGGGTGAGCTGGCGCGGGAGATCAACCACCGCTTCGGGCAGAAGACCAAGAAGAAGGACGAGCCCGAGGGCGATCTCGCCATGGAGATGGCCGACATCCTGTTCGTCATCATCTGCATGGCGAATCGGGAAGGGATCGATCTGCAGGAAGCGTTCGACCGGATGATGGCAAAGGTCGAGCACCGGGACACGACACGCTGGACCAAAAAAGGGCGCTGAATGGACGACTCGCTCGAACGACTCTCAGCCGCCCTGGCCGGCCGCTACACGATCGAGAGCCGGGCTGGTCAGGGCGGAATGGCCACGGTCTACCGGGCGATGGATCAGAAGCATCACCGGCTGGTGGCCATCAAGGTGTTGCGTCCCGAGTTGTCGGCCACGGTCGGATCCGAGCGCTTCCTGCGCGAAATCGACATGTCGGCCCGCCTGCAGCATCCCCACATCGTGCCGGTGTACGACTCGGGAGACGCGAACGGCGTCCTCTACTACGTGATGCCCTTCGTCGAAGGAGAATCGCTGCGCGACCGGCTCACCCGGGAAGGGAAGCTGCCGTTCGAAGAAGCGGTCCGCCTCAACGGCGAAGTCGCCAGCGCGCTCTCCTACGCCCACGCTCACGGCATCGTCCACCGCGACATCAAGCCGGAGAACATCATGCTGTCGGGCGGGCACGCCGTGGTGACCGACTTCGGCATTGCCCGGGCGCTGAGCGCCGCCACCGACGGGGGACCCCAACTCACCGGCCTCGGCCTCGCGATCGGGACGCCGGCGTACATGAGTCCCGCGCAGGCGACCGCCAGCGAGGTCGATGCCCGGAGCGATCAGTATTCGCTCGCCTGCGTCTTCTACGAGATGGCGACCGGCCAGGCACCCTTCCGCGGGGCCCAGGTCCAGGCCGTCATCACCCAGAGCCTCACCGGGCCGCGGCCGCGGGTCAGCAGGGTCAACCGAGAGACTCCACAAGAAGCCGACGCGCCGGTACAGCGAGCGATGGCCGCCGATCCGGCTGCCCGCTATGCCACCGTTCAGGAATTCGCCGCGGCGCTGGAGAAGATCGCCGGCGGTGGCGCAGGCGCGGTCGAGGAGCGTCGCCGGCTCAAGCGCCTGGTGATCGGTTTGCCAGTGGGCGTCGCCTTGCTGGCGCTAGGGTGGATCCTCTTCGGACCCCGACGCAGCGGACCGGTGATGCAGGGGGCCGAGAGCATCGCCGTGCTTCCCTTCACTGCGTCGGGTCAGGGAGTAGACCTGATGGGCGAGGGGATGGTCGATCTCCTCACCACCAACCTGAATTCCGTGGGCGGCATCCGTGCGGTGG
This sequence comes from Gemmatimonadales bacterium, assembly GCA_035472975.1. Taxonomy (GTDB): domain Bacteria; phylum Gemmatimonadota; class Gemmatimonadetes; order Gemmatimonadales; family GWC2-71-9; genus DATBGE01. Next base: position 1,950 of record DATIOP010000444.1, on the reverse strand, counting down.
ATCCCCGTACGGTAATGGCCCGAGTGAAAAAGGCCGGTGCCACGTCGGGCATAGATCTTCAAAAGGGACTCAGCATTGCCCGCGACGTGAAGGCACAGGCGGTCGTGCTGGGAAGCATCGTGGCAACCGGAAATGCGGTGAGGATCAGCGCCGACCTCTACGGCCAGGATGGGAAATCGCTGGCCCACGCTCAGGTAGACGGAGCGGCGGACAGCGTGCTGCCGCTGGTAGATGGCCTGAGTCGTGAGCTGGTGAGAGAAATCTGGCGATCGAAGGAGCCGGTTCCTTCACTCCGGGTGAGTGGACTGACGACGGGCTCCCTCACCGCGATGCGAGACTACCTGACGGGGGAGCAGTTCTACCGCCGCGCCGAATGGGACTCCGCCGCGGCCGCGTTCGGTGCCGCGGTCGGGGAGGATTCGACGTTCGCCCTCGCGCAATTCCGGCTGGCGATGGCGCTCGGCTGGAAGGGCGGGTACGCCCTGCCCCAGGCCCGCGCGGCCAGCGAAGCCGCCCTTCGCTTCGCGACCCGCTTGCCACCGAGAGAAAAAGCGTTGGTTACGGCCTACCAGCTCTTTTCTTACGGGCGTACCGCCGCTGTGGACAGCATGCGAAAGTACGTCGCAGCGTGGCCGGACGACATCGAGGGCTGGAACCTGCTGGGAGAAACCCAGTATCACACCCGGGAGCGGAATGGCCTCGACCCAGCGACGCTCGAGCAGCCGTTCGACAAGGTGATCGCGGCGGATTCCTCGCTCACTCCGTCGATGATCCATCCGATGGAGCTGTCACTGGGGATCCGGGACTCGGTCAAGTTCAAGCGGTACCTGGCGCTGTTTCGCTCGGGAGCGACTCCCGAAGAGTACCAGGCGTTTCAGGCCGCAGGCGATCTGGTCTGGCGTGGGATCCCGCCCGACAGCCAGGCGATCAAGCATCTGGCCAGCCACTTCGGCGCGCTGATGGCCACGTTCAAGGCCGCGCAGGTCGATCCCAAGACCAGCTCCGATATGGTGCTGGACCGCTACGGCATCGTCGCGAAGACAGCCCTGGTCGCGCAGCCGACCGATCAGAATCGGTTGCAGACGATCGCCGCCCGCGGGATACTCCTGACCAGTCTCGGCCGTTTCGCCGAGGCGAGACGCCTGGCCGATTCAATGGGCCCGGCGGCACAGCAACAAGCCGGTGCGATCTTTGTCGCCCCCGTGGTGCTGGGTATCGCTCCACCGGGTTTCGCCGATTCCACGATCGCGCTCATCTCAAAGATTCCGATCAACAGCCCTTTCCTGGGATTCGTCGTCGCCGAGACCTATCTCGGTCATGGCGATGTAGCCCGCGGTGGCCGGATCATCGACAGCCTGTTGGCCAGCGACACCACCAAGTACCCGGATTTCCTCCGCGGAGCGCTGGTTGCGGGTCAGGGCTGGAAGCGGATGGCGGCCGGGGACACGGCAGGCGGGATTGCACAGATGCGACGGGGCATCGAGGCATCGGGCGCCCAGGGGGGGCCGGTCATCAGCGGCGCGGTCCGCCTCCAGTTCGCGCTCGGTCTGACCTCCCAGGCCGCCACACGGGAAGAAGGGATTCGGCTGCTCGAAAATGGCTTCGGGGACAACGACCTGCTCCTGACGCCTCTCACGTTTCTCGCGCTGGGTCGTGCCTACGAGGCAGCCGGCAATCGCCCCGCCGCCGCGGATGCCTACTCACAATTCCTGAGGCTCTGGGACAAGGCCGATCCCAAGGTCCAGGGGAGAGTGCAGCAGGCAAAGGATGGGCTGATGCGGGTGACGGGGGAGCCGAAGAATTGATAATTGAAAATTGGTAATTGAAAATTTATTGAGGGATTGAGGAATTGAGGAATTGGAAGGCAGCTCAATTTTCAATTTCCAATTTTCAATTTCCAATTCCCTTCCGCCCCTTGCCGATCCGGGCAACGGCGGTGCATATGGGATC
>DATIOP010000443.1:0-9374 GCA_035472975.1 Gemmatimonadales bacterium | reverse complement strand
GGTCAGAGTCACGAACGCCCCGCCACTAGAGCGGGGTACCCCGAGAAGGGAGCGCTCGCGATCGTGGCTGGACAGGGAAGACCTCCTGACAGTCGCCGCCTACAAAGGCTGTGAGAATAGGAATGGGGAATATGCCGGGTTGGCGACCCATTTGTCACGCCAAAGCAGGGTGTCAAATGAGCCGTATATTGAGGCATGTTCCCGATCCGAGACGAGAATCCCACCCTCCGAACCGCCTACGCAACCTACGGAATCATCGCGCTCAATGTCCTGACCTGGGTCCTCGTACAGGGCATGGGAGCCGAGCCACGGCTCAGCCAATCGGTTTGCGAGTTAGGGCTCATTCCGGGGGAGTTTCTCCACCGGCTTCCCGTCGGCTTCGAGATCCCGATGGGCAGGGGGATGAGCTGCGTCGTTACGCCGGGCTTCTCCTGGTATGCTGTTTTCACCTCGATGTTCATGCACGGGAGCTGGCTCCACCTGATCGGCAACATGTGGTTCCTTTGGGTCTTCGGGAACAACGTCGAGGACGCGATGGGCCGTGGACGATTCGTGATTTTCTATCTGCTCTGCGGCCTCGCCGCCGTTGCGACACAGATGGCCGCTGGACCTTCCTCAGCAGTTCCGATGGTCGGCGCGTCTGGCGCTATCGGCGGAGTGATGGGATCCTACGTCCTATTGTATCCCCACGCCCGGATCAGGACCTTCGTCTTCGTGTTCTTCATGGACATTCCCGCCTACTTCATGCTGGGATACTGGTTTGTGTTGCAGCTGCTGGGAGGCAGTATGCCGCAGGAAGGCGGCGGTGTCGCCTTCTGGGCCCACGTCGGCGGGTTCGCCGCGGGACTGTTCCTCACTCCGATCTTCCGCAATCCGGAGCTCCTCGCAGAGCATCGTCGCGTCGCGCGCTTCGTGTGAGCCACCCCGTTCCATCCCTCTTTGCCGCCCGCTTCCCCTGGCTTGCTGGTCTCGCCGAGCTGGATGGCATGGGCCTCCTGGTGGATCACACGCTGCTCCGTCCCGAAGCCACGGCAGCCGACATCGCGCGACTCTGCGATGAAGCCGTACAGCTTCGGTTCGGCGCCGTCTGCGTAAACGGTGCCTGGGTCAGGGAATGCGTGCGCCGCCTCGATGGAGCGCCCGTGAAGGTGGCCTCGGTAGTCGGATTTCCTCTCGGCGCCATGTCTACCGCCGCCAAATCCGCCGAGGCCGAGCTGGCCGTGGGAGACGGAGCATCCGAGCTGGACATGGTGATTGCTCTTGGCGAGGCCCGCGCCAAGAACTGGGTGGTGGTGGAGGAAGATCTGGGTCGAGTTATCGAGGCTGCGGGCGGCACGCCAGTCAAGGCGATCCTGGAGAGCGCGCTCCTCTCGCCTTCCGAGCTGGAGCAGGCCTGCCGCGTGGCACTGCGAAGCGGCGCCCGCTTTGTGAAGACTTCGACCGGCTTTCATCCTGCCGGTGGCGCGACTGTCGGCGCCGTCGCGGCGATGCGACACGTCGTAGGGACCGCGATGGGTGTAAAGGCGTCGGGCGGAATTCGGAAGGCCGAGGATGCCCTCCAAATGCTGGCGGCCGGCGCCGATCGGATCGGCAGCTCGGCCGCGGCAAGCTGGACTGGCTTTGTGGGACCTGGCGCACCACCACTCGCCGAGCTCCTCGCCAGGGCAGGAGCTATTTCGATTTAGTCGTTACGCGACCGCGCGCGGCCCCATCGGCATGGTCGTGGCCGGCTCGACGACCACCTCGCGGCCCATCACCTTGGCCAGCACGTCGGCCTTCTGGTTGCCACCCCAGCACTCGAGCGACAAGTCCGCCTCGGCGAAACGCGGGGCCGCCTTGATCGTGATCAGTGTCGGGCAGATCTCGGCGCTCACCGTCTCCACGATCGCGGTGTGACCGCGGTCCAGACCGTCGGCTACTCGGAGCAGCCCGCTCATCCGCCGAACGACGTCGCGATCGGCGGGCTCCAGCGCCGACAGGTGCTCGTGCTTCTTGCGTGTCCCGCGCCGGCGGTGATAGCGGCTGATCAGCGCCACCAGCATCCGCTCACGGGGTGACAGCGGCAGCCGTTCAGCGTGCATGATCAGCTGGAAGCTGTGCTTGTGGTGCTTGCGATAACTCACCAGCTGGCCGACGTCGTGCAGCAGGGCCGCCGCCTCCAGCAGGAACCGCTCCTCCTCCGTCACCCCCATCCGCTCGCCCAGCTGATCGAAGAGCGAGAGTGCCAATAGCCGGACATGCTCGACATGGCGACGATCACCATGGCAGCGTTCCACGAATTCCCGGATCAGGCGGAGCGGGTCATCCGCGGCGGGCGCCGCCTCGGCGCCCACCATCTCGAGCAGCAGGCCTTCCCGGAGACCAAAGGCACTGACCTTTACTTCGCGGGCTTCGATCCGGAGCAGCAGCTCGGCGGTCACCGCCAACCCGGCCAGGATGATGTCCGCCCGCTGCGGGTTGAGTCCGGGAACCTGGCCCCGCTGCTGTGGGGTCATGGCGGTGAGCCACTCCAGCAGGTGCTCGACCTCGGCAGTGTTGACGGCGGTGCCGTGCACCGGGTCGGCCGCCGAGAGACCACGGCGGGCCGCGGCCATCCGGCCAAGATTGGTGAAGGAGCCACCCGATCCGATCAGGACGGAGGAGCTCCAGTCCCGGAGCGGGAGTTTGCGCCGGAGCTGGCGACGTACCCAGTCGCGCAGCTTCGACACCGACTTCCGGGTGTCCTTCTCCTCGCCCATGTGCAGCTCGGTGAGGCGGACCGCTCCGAACGGAACCGAAAGGCTCTGCTCGATCAGCCCGTCTACCGCGGCGATCAGCTCGAGGCTGCCGCCGCCGATGTCCGCGATGACCGTGCGACCGCCTTCCAGCGGGAAGTGATGGGCCACCGACCGGTAGGAGAGGGCTGCCTCGGTTTCCGCGTCGATGATCCGGAGGTCGAACCCGGTCTCTTCCTTCGCCCGGGCCACGAATTCCTCCCCGTTGATCGCTTCGCGGACCGCGGCAGTGGCCACGGCCGCAACCCGGCTCACGCCGCGACGCTCGCAGACATCGCGCATCCGCTTGAGGGCCGCGATGGCCCGTTCGATGGCTTCAGGGTCCAGCCGCCTGGTCCGCGCGACGCCGGTGGCGAGGCGGGGCTGTTCCTTTACCTCGGCAATGACCGAAAGCCCCGACTGGGCGCCGTACTCCGCCACCAGGAGCCGGATCGAATTGGATCCGACATCGACGGCGGCGAGGCGCTCACGGGGTTCCGGTACTGGTACAGATGTCATGCGATCGGTGTCGGAAGAGCGCCAGAGGTCCGGGCTACGCCCCGGTCTTCGGCGTGGTGTTTGATTGACTTGCCTTCCACCAGGAAGACTACATCCTCGGCCACGTTCGTGGCGAGGTCGGCTACCCGCTCGAGGTTACGGCTCACCAGGAACAACTCCATCCCCGCGCCGATCATGTGTGGGTCTTCCATCATATGGGTGAGCAGGATGCGGAAAACGGACCGGTGGAGATTATCCACTTTGTCGTCCCGCAGACAGACCTCCCTCGCCGCTGCGGCGTCCCCCCGGATGAACGCTTCAAGAGAATCCGAAAGCATGTCCCGCGCCAGCCTGGCCATCTCGATGATCTCCGGCTCCGGCGCGATCGGGCGGGCGTGGCTCAGCCGTTCCGCCGACTGGGCGATGTTGACCGCGTGATCCCCCACCCGCTCCAGATCGTTGGCGATCTTGAGCGCGGAGGTCAGCATCCGGAGATCGCGCGCCATCGGCTGCTGCAGCGCGAGGAGGTTTACGCACGCCTCCTCGATCTCCATCTCCATGTTGTCGATGGCCCGGTCGCTGCTGATGACGCTGTGGGCCTTCGAGGCGCTGCGCTCGAGGAGCGCGTCCACCGCCAGGCCAAGGGCCGCTTCTGCCTCTCCCGACATGGTGAGCAGGCGTACCTTCACGTCGTTCAGCTCGTCGTGGAAATGGCGATGCATCTCGGAGCTCATCCGAATCTCCCGGTGATATATGCTTCAGTGCGTTCACTGGCAGGAGCGGTGAAGATCCGTTCGGTCTCTCCCACTTCGATCAATTCCCCTCGATCGAAGAAGCCCGTCAGGTCCGACACCCGTGCCGCCTGCTGCATGTTGTGGGTGACGATCACGATCGTGTAAGACTGCTTGAGCTCGACGATCAGCTCCTCGACCTTCTGGGTAGCGATCGGATCCAGCGCCGAGCAGGGCTCGTCCATCAGCAGCACCTCCGGCTGGTTCCCCAGTGCCCGAGCTATGCACAACCGTTGCTGCTGGCCGCCCGAGAGCCCGGTGCCCGGCTCATCCAGCCGGTCCTTAACCTCGTCCCACAGCGCCGCCTGCCTCAGGCAACGCTCGACCAGGTCAGGCAAGTCCCGTTGTGGCACCAGGCGGTTCAACCCGGGGCCATAGGCCACGTTGTCGTAGATCGTCTTGGGGAACGGATTGGGGCGCTGGAACACCATGCCCACCCGGAGCCGGAGGGAGACCAGATCGGTCCCCGCACCGAAGATGGACTTCCCTTCGAGAAGAATGTCTCCGCCGTACTTCGCTCCCGGGAGCAGGTCGTGCATCCGGTTGATCGAGCGGAGGAAGGTGGACTTGCCACATCCGGACGGTCCAATAATGGCGGTGACCGCGCGCCGCGGAATCGTGAAGGTGATCCCTTTCAGCACCGGCCCCGCGCCATAGGAAAACTTGAAGTCGCGGGCCTCGATCGCCGGATTGCCGGCCTCGATCGAGGGCCGCGGTCCGGAGCGCGGGGTCAGTGTGGTCTTGAGCAGCGGTGCCGGCGCGGAGGAAGGCACTGCGGGATTAGTGGACATGGCGGTCATCCGAATCGTCCCGTGATATAGGCCTCAGTCTGTTCCTGCTTCGGGGCGGTGAAGAGCTGCCGGGTCGGACCGGTCTCGATCATGGATCCCATATAGAAGAAGGTCGTGGTGTCCGACACCCGCGCCGCCTGCTGCATGTTGTGGGTCACGATTACGATCGTAAATGCCTGCTTGAGCTCGAATACCAGCTCCTCGATCCGCGAGGTCCCCGCCGGATCGAGTGACGCGGTCGGTTCGTCGAGCAGCAGCACCTCCGGCCTCGGGGCGATGCTCCGCGCGATGCAGAGCCGCTGCTGCTGGCCGCCCGAAAGCGCCACGGCGCTGGTCCGGAGCCGGTCCTTCACCTCGTCCCACAGCGCCGCCTGTTTTAGCGAGCGCTCCACGATCTCGTCCTGTTCCCCCCGCTTGGGCCGGCCATCCAGCCGCAGTCCGGCCGCCACGTTGTCGTAGATCGACATGGTCGGAAACGGAGTGGGCTTCTGGAACACCATCCCCACCCGGCGGCGGAGGTGCATCGCGCTCACCCCTGACTGGTACACGTCCTCTCCATCGAGCAGCACCTTCCCGGTAATCCAGCCACCTTCCGTCAACTCGTGCATGCGATTCAGGGTCCGCAGGAACGTGGACTTGCCGCAGCCCGAGGGACCGATCAACGCGTTGACGCTGTTGTTGGCGAAGGTAAGCGTGACATTCTTCACCGCGGTGAATTTTCCGTACATCGCGGTGAGTTTGTCGGTGCCAAGCCGGACTCCCTGCTCAGGCATGGAACCTCCTCCGCGTGGCGATACGCGCACCCACACTCAGCACGAAGACCACCAGGATCAGAACCAGCGCCGAGGCCCAGGCCAGCTGGTGCCACTCTTCATAAGGGCCCGTCGCGTATTGGAAGACCACGAGCGGCAACGCCGCCATCGGCTCGTTGACATTGAAGTTCATGTACTGGCTGCCCAGTGCCGTGAACAGGAGCGGGGCGGTCTCACCCGCGACGCGGGCCACGGCCAGCAGACTGCCGGTCACTATGCCCGGGAGAGCGGTACGCAGGATGATGCTCAGGCTGGTGCGCCAGCGGGGGTACCCAAGCGCCAGCCCCGCCTCTCGAAGGGAATGGGGCACCAGCTTGATCAGCTCCTCGGTAGTGCGCATCACCATCGGAATCATCAGCATTGCCAGCGCGGCGCTTCCTGCGACCCCAGAGAAGTGCTTCTGCCTCGCCACGATCCAGGTCCACGCGAAGACGCCAACCACGATTGACGGCGTCCCGTTCATCACGTCGGCGACGAATCGCGTCACCTTGGTGAGCCTGCTGCCCGGATACTCGGCACAGTAGATGCCGGCTCCGATGCCGAGGGGTACGCCGAAAAGGCTCCCCAGTCCAACGATGAGCAGGGTCCCGACGATGGCGTGCGCCACACCGCCTCCGGTCTCTCCCGCCGGGACCGGTAGCTTGGTGAAGAAGTCGAACGAGAGGCTGCTGGCGCCCTTGAGCACGAGGTTGATCAGGATGAACAAGAGCGGCAGGACGGCTAGGATCACGGCAACGATCATGAGCCCGACCATGAAGTTGCTGATCCAGCGCCGCAGCACTCGCCGGTTCATAGTGCCTTGCTCCCGATGGCGGCGCCCCGCGCCACCCGCCAGATGAGGAGCCGCGCCGCCGCATTCACCATGATGGTCAGCCCGAACAGCACGAACGCCACGTAGGTGAGGGCCGAGAAGTGCATGTCGGTGGCGGCTTCGGAGAATTCATTGGCGATCACCGCCGCCATGGTATAGCCTGGCGCGAAGAGCGACGCCGCGATCTCATGCCGGTTTCCAATCAGCATGGTGACCGCCATGGTTTCTCCCAGTGCCCGGCCCAGGCCGAGTATGATCGCGCCGAAGATGCCGGAACGGGCATAGGGGATGATCGCCGAAATCACTGCTTCCCACCGGGTCGCGCCCAGGGCGAGTGAGGCTTCCCGCTGGCTGTCGGGAACCGCGAGCAGCACCTCCCGCGCGACCGACATGATGAACGGCATGATCATGATCGCGAGGATGATGCTCGCGGCGAGCATCGAGGGTCCGTAGATCGGTCCCTGGAAGAACGGCAGGAAGCCGAACACGGCGCGGAGCGCCGGGAAGATGAACTTCTTCAGGAAGGGGATCAGGACGAAGATGCCCCAAAGGCCGTAGACCACGCTGGGAATCGCGGCCAGCAGCTCGATCACAAACGCCACCGGCTGCCGCAGGAACTTCGGTGCAAACTCGGTGATGTAGACCGCTACCCCGAGCGACAGCGGTACGGCAATGAGCAGGGCCAGGAACGATGAGAGCAGGGTCCCGAAGATGAGCGGGAAGGCTCCAAACTTCTCGGCAACCGGGTCCCAGACCGATTCAGTAATGAAGCTGAAGCCAAACTGGCTCATCGCCAGCCGCGAGCCCATGTACAGCTCCCAAACCAGGAAGCCGAGCAGGACCGGGATGGCCAGAGCCGCCAGCGTTAGCACCACCCGGAAGACCCGATCTGCCGCGTTCGAAGTGCCGGTGAGGGTCCGAGCCGGTGCGGCTGGTCCGATCGCATCGACGATGGGGGACACAGGGCTGGTCATGGGGGGAGAACGTAGAGTGACTCGACTCCCTGACAGTCACGGATTTGTACCGGACGTGTAACTACAGAACTCAGTGCAGAGTACCGAGTACCTAGTACCGAACTGCCTGCCCCGATTCTTTGCTGCTCGAGTCCAACCGATCTGAGGTACGCCACTCGGTCGTTATTAGGGACTCAAGTACTGTTTCTAGGTACTAGGTACTCGCTACTAGGTACTGTAGTAAAAAGAACGGTGGGCAGCCGATGAATTCTGCCCACCGCCCCCTTCTAGTCAGACCCTACCTGGCCAGTTCCGAGTTCCGAGTTTTATCCATCTCGGTTCCGGCCCACTTCTGCAGTACTCCCTGCAACCCGAGCCCCTAGAACACGGAACTCGGAACTCGGAACTTCTACTACTGCATCGCGATGACTTTGCCACCGGCCTTAAGTGTCTTGATGCGCTCCGCCACCAAGCCCCGTACCTCGGCCGGCAGGGGAGCGTAGTTCAGCTCCTTCGCCATCGCCTGGGCCTCATCACTGATCATCCAGGTCAGGAAGTCGCGGATCGCCTTGCCCTTCGTGGCATCCTTGTTGTCCTTCTGAACCAGGAGCCAGGTGAACGACGCGATCGGATAGGCATCCTTGCCCGGCGGATTGGTGATCGAGACCCGGAAATCGGTGTCCTTGCCCAGCTTGGCGCTCCCGGCCGCGTTGGTGACGGTCTCCAGCGACGGTTCGACGAAAGTGCCCGCCGAATTCTTGATCTGGGCATACGGCAGGTTGTTGGAGATGGCATAGATCAACTCCACATACCCGATCGCTCCTTCGACCTGCTTCACCTGCTGGGTCACACCCTCATTGCCCTTGCCGCCGAGCCCCGTTGGCCAGTTCACCGACGTAGCGTATCCGACCTTATCCTTCCACTCGCGGGAGAACTTGGTCAGGAAGTCGGTGAAGATGTAGCTGGTGCCGGAACCATCCGACCGGTGCACGACGATCACGTCGACATCCGGCAGGTTCACGCCGGGGTTCAGCGTGGCGAGCCGCTTGTCGTTCCACTTGGTGATCCGCCCCATGAAGATGTCCACGAGGGCGTTGCCGTCGAGCTTGAGCTTGGTGTCGCTCAGCCCCGGGAGGTTGTAGGTCACCACCACGGCGCCCAGGACGGTGGGTAGGTGGACCACGTTGGCGTTGACGGCCTGAATCTGGGACTCGTTCATCGGCCCGTCGGTAGCCCCGAAGTCCACGGTTCCCTCGGTGAATTGCCGAATGCCGGCGCCGGAGCCGACCGACTGATAATTGATCTGGATGCCGGTCTTCTTGTTGTAGGCATCAAACCATTTGCTGTAGATCGGATTGGGGAACGTGGCACCCGCCCCCGTCAACTTCTGCTGCGCCGACAGTGGGGCGGCGGCAACGAGAGCCATCCCCGCCGCCAGAGTCCACCGATCGATCAATGCACGAACCGCCATGTTGCTCTCCTCGGGATTGCGTGTGAACGCCTTTAGAAGTTCATCGTGAGCGCAGTCCGAATGCCGCTGATGCTGGCGGCGCCCGCAGCCTGGAAGCTCTCGTTCTCATATCCGATGCGGAACTGCGCCCGGCTCGACATGTAGAATCCCAGCACCGCGGTGATCAGCGTCGTGCCGTTGTTGTCTAGATCGGTATCGGGGTCCGAGAAGTCGTAACGGACGGCGGGCTCAATGGCATAGAGCCATGAGGTCGGGCTCTTGATCCTGATGTTGTAGGCACCGATCGCCGAAACGCCGAGGATCTTCTTCTTGTTGCCGCTCACCAGCACCCCGCTGCCGTCGTGCCCCGCCATGTAGTCGGCGACCAGGTAGAGGCCCGGATCCCCGGGCTTGCCCCACTGACCGTCGATGCCAAAGGCGTCATTCCTGTAGTTGGAATCCGCAACGGTGGCGCCGGTCGGTGTTACGATGTTGTCGTGTGAGAAGTACGAGGC
>DATIOP010000442.1:0-7156 GCA_035472975.1 Gemmatimonadales bacterium | reverse complement strand
CGAGCAGGCTGTCGCGTTCCTCGCGCTGCTGGAGCTGCGCAGATCGGGGGAGATCAGCATCGAGCACTGTTCCTGGGCGTTGATTGGAATCGCTTCGCGGGTGGGGCGCTCAGTCACTCGGCCCGCGACCTTGTCCGCATCGACCGTGATCCAGTTGAGCGTCTGCCTGCCCGCGGCCTGGAGCGACATCTTCACGTTCACGTTATCCCGGCTGGCCTGAGCGACCTGGATTTCCTCGCCCGGCCGCACGACGTAGGAGGGCACGTCCACCTTGTGGCCGTTCACTTCGACGTGGCCGTGGCGCACCAGCTGCCGGGCGCCCTTCCGGCTGGCCGAGAAGCCCATGCGGTAGACGATATTGTCCAGCCTCGACTCGAGCGCGATGAGCAGGTTGGTGCCCTTCACGCCGGCTTCGCGGGTCACCCGGTCAAAGGTGTTCCGGAACTGCCGCTCCGTCAGGCCGTACATCCGCTTCACCTTCTGCTTCTCTCGCAACTGCTTCGCGTATTCCGACGCCTTGCGCGAGCGGCCGCCGCTCTGGCCATGCTGGCCCGGGGCGTAGCCACGACGCTCCACGGCACATTTCTCGGTCAGACAGCGGGAACCCTTGAGGAAGAGCTTGGTGCCTTCACGACGGCACAGCCGGCAGCTTGCACCTGTGTATCGTGCCATGATCAGACCCGCCGCTTCTTGGGCGGACGGCAGCCGTTGTGGGGAATCGGAGTCACGTCCTTGATCGACATGACCTTGAGGCCGACCGAGGCGAGCGCCTGGATCGCGGACTCACGGCCGCTGCCGGGACCCTGCACCCGGACATGCACTCGCCGGACGCCGAGGTTCATCGCCTCACGCCCGCAGTTCTCGGCGGCAACGGTCGCGGCGAAAGGAGTCGACTTCTTGGAGCCCTTGAAGCCCGCTTTGCCGGCCGATCCCCACACCAGGGTGTTGCCCTTCATGTCGGTGATAGTGATCAGCAGGTTGTTGAAGGTTGCCGAGATGTGGGCGACGCCCTCGGACTCGACCACCTTACGCGCGCGCTTAGCCGCAGGCGCCTTGGGAGCAACTGGTGTCGTCATAGGTTACTTCTTCGTGGCCTTCTTCTTACCGGCGATAGCGCGACGGGGGCCCTTCTTGGTGCGCGCGTTGGTATGAGTCCGCTGACCCCGCACCGGCAGTCCACGCCGGTGGCGAATCCCGCGGTAACTCCCGATATCCATCAGCCGCTTGATGTTCATCGCGACTTCGGTCCGGAGGGCACCCTCCACTTTGACCGAGCGCTCGATGATCTGGCGGAGACGGGCAACTTCGGCGTCGGAGAGATCGCGCACACGGGTGTCGGGGCTTACCCCGGTCTCCGTGAGCAGGCGTCCGCTCGTTGGACGGCCGATGCCATAGATGTAGGTGAGCGCGACTTCAACCCGCTTTTCGCGCGGCAAGTCCACGCCAGCGATACGCGCCATAATTAACCCTGCCGCTGCTTGTGCTTGGGGTTACGCTTGCAGATGACCCGCTTGACGCCTTGCCGCATTACCACCTTGCAGTGCTCGCAGATGGGCTTAACGCTCGACCGAACCTTCACGCGAAACGCTCCGTGGAAAAGCCGTATTCAGGAGTAAGCTCACGAATATATCAGAGGCTGGAAGCCCCCGCAAGGGAACCGCATAGGCCCCAAGGGGATAACCCGAGTTCCTGCCCTGCAAAGTGGTCAGGGGGAAATCCGGACCTCGACCAGCCTCCAGGAGTCCTGCACCAGAGAATAGCCCAGCAGGGCGGAATGGCGGCGGACCTCCATGGTCCCCGTCACCCGATATTGCCTGAGAATCTCAACCAACGCCCTGTCATTACCCGACTTGCGGACTCGGCCCAGGTCGGTCTGAACTTCCTCACTGGTACGGAAGAAATTGCGCAGCAGTGCTGCCGCCTGATCGCGAGAGACGGGAACCGAGGGCGAGGCACTGGGAAGCTGGACCAGGATGCTGTCGCTGCCACGGACCAGCCGGGAGACATCGTGGCCAAACCAGGCTTCCCGAGCCCCGGTGGCTGTTTTTTCCAGGGAGGCGGACTGTCCCGGCGCCGGCGAGGCAGCAAAGGTGATCAGCAGGGCCATCCAAACCCCACGCTTCATCGGGCTGACTCCATCATCTCACGAAACGCCGCCGCCGGATCGGACGCATTGATGATAGGCCTCCCGACGACCAGGTGGGTGGCCCCGCGGCGAACCGCCTCCCCGGGAGAAGCGGTGCGGGACTGATCCCCGGCAGGGTCCGAAGGCCGGCGAATCCCCGGAACCACGATGAACGATCCCGTCCCCAGAGCCTCGCGCGCGGTTTCAATCTCGAGCGGGGAGCAGACGATTCCCTGCAGGCCGGCGTCCATTGCTATCCTCGCGAGGCGGGTGACTTCCTCGAGAAGGATCACGTCAGGCCTTCCAGTCGTGACGGCAAGACTTTCACGGTCGAAGGAGGTGAGCACCGTGACGCCCACCAGCGCCATCTCGCCGCCCACAGCGCTGGCCGCCGCCCGCATCATCTCTTTCCCACCGATCGCGTGGACGGTCGCCATGGCGACGCCGAGCTCGGTTGCTGCTTCCACGGCCCCCGCCACCGTGTTGGGAATGTCGTGCCACTTGAGATCGAGGAACACGCGAATCCCGCGGCGCACAAGATCTCGAATCAGTGTTGGTCCCTCTCGAGTGTAGAGAATCGGCCCAACCTTGACCCAGCGTACATCCGGCAGCCGGTCCAATAGCCGGCGAGATTGCTCAGGCGGGGCGTCGAGCGCGACGATGACTTCAGCCACCGTTTCGCTCCAGATCCGCGACGACCTGCTCCGGAAGGCGGGGATTGGCCAGCGCCGCAGTACCGATCGCGACGAGGGTCGCACCGGCCTTGAGGTACTGCCGCGCGTCATCCGCGGTACGAATGCCGCCGACACCGATGACCGGGATTCCCCCGGTCCGCTCGACAACCTTCCGAGTTGCGAGGACGCCAACTGGCAGAAGTGCCGGGCCGCTTACTCCGCCAAAGCCATTGCCGAGCCGAGGGAGACCTCGAGGATCGGCCAACTCTCCCGGCATCGTGTTGACGACCGTGATTCCATCCGCTCCTGCATCCCGGGCCACGACCGCCATTCCGCCGATATCCGGCAGGGCCGGCGAGAGTTTGGCGAAGAGCGGGAGGCGAGTCTTCGCGCGACAGAGAGAAATCACCCGAGTGACGCTCGCGGGATCGGCGCCGAATTCCAGTCCGCCGGCGCTGGTGTTGGGACAGGAGAGATTGATCTCGAGTGCCGCGATACCGGCGACCCCTTCCAACCCTTCGACGACTACGCCGAAATCTTCCGCGGTGAATCCCACCACGTTCACCACGACCCTCGCCTTCCGAAGGTTCTGCTGCAGCCAGGGGAGCGCATCGTCAATCACGCGCGCCAGTCCCGGGTTGGCCAATCCGACTGAGTTGAGCATGCCTCCCGGAAACTCGGCCACGCGAGGCGCGCGGTTCCCCGGCCTGGGCTCTCGTGATACCGCCTTGGTCACGATGCCGCCCAGCCGATCGAGATTCATCACTCCGGCGAGCTCACGACCGAATCCGGCCGTTCCGGCAGCCAGGAGAACGGGATTTTGAAAGTGTGCGCCGAGTACCTCGCGGGAGAGCGGGGCAGCGGCCACTACTGTTCCACCGGTTGGCGGGTGGTGGGATTGGGGCGCGCCTGCTGGGTTGCGCCCCGGCGCCTGGTCTGGATCGCCGCGGCCTGAGCGAAGACCCGGAGGGAGTCCTCCAGCTTGCGGTAGGCAGGAGAGTCCTCGCCCCGGAGCACAGCCAGATAGGGGCTCTCGGAGTACCGCTCGGTTACCACTTGAATGAGGGAGTCGGCGCGGTCGGGTTGGAGTCCGGCCAGAGCGAAGAGCGCCTTGGGGGCGAAGGACGATTCGGGCCAATCCTTCGGTACCCGCTCGAACAGTTCAATCGCGAGCGGAATTGCACCGAGGGAGTCGCGGGCGAGCTCCCCGGAGAGGAAGAGCCGCAAGTCGCCCTGGGGGGCCCCGGCAGTCACTGAATCGCGCGCCGCTGCGACACTGCGCGTCACGAAGGCAAGCCGCGCAGCCTCGGCGCCCGCCGGACCACCGAATTCCACCAGTTGTTCCAGGGCTTCTGCCTGCTGGTCGAGGGTGCGGGCCCCGTTCGCACTGCGCAACCGCATGCGAGCCAGTTCGAGGCGGGCATTGAGTCCCGCTTGCCCCTTCCCTGACAACACGATGGCCTGGGAGAATCGGTTTGCGGCCCGATCTTCATCAACCGGGGCCCAGCGCAGCGCATCCTGCCGCACGAACGCCGCACGCGATTCGGAGGCGACAAACACCTCGATCACCCGGTCGGTCAGCTGGGATGCGGCCTCGAGATCCTTGCGACCGATCGCGGCAAGGATCGAATCCCAGGGCGCCAGCGTGTCGTGGGACGCGATCAGCGAATCGCTCACAGTAATCGCATCGGGTACCCGCCCCGCGCCGGCCAGCGCCGCCGCGCGCTCTCCCGCGGCGCGAGGATGCTCGCTGGATGAAAGAACGTTCAGCGCTTCTTCGTAGTCTCCCCCGGTACGGAGCGCCCGGCCATGTTGATATCGCGCGAGGTTCCGGCGCTCGGCATCGGGGCTGTCCATCATCAGAGCGTAAACCCGGGAGGCCCCTTCCGCGTCCCCGAGGCTTTCGCGGCAATTCCCATTCAGGAGAGCGGCCTCGTCCCGCATCTTCTGGTCGGCTGTGGATGCGAGAACCTTGTCGAGGATCGGGACTGCCCGTTCACATTCCTTGAGCCGGACCAGCGCGGTTCCCTGCAGGAGTCGCGTTTCATCGGCCCATTTGCTGCTCGGATGCCGAGCCAGCGTGGATTCGGCCTGAAGCGCCACGCGTCCCCAGAGTCCGTTTGCCTCCAGTGTGCGACCGTCCTTCTCGGCCCGGCGCGCATCGCTCGCGAGCCGCTTGGCGTTGTACACGCCGTTGTAGTAGGCACAACCAAGCCCGAGCAGGACCAGGACAAGAGGAAGACGCTTCACGGCCCTCGACCTCCCGAATCGGCCGCGGACCCGGTCTTCCGCTCGTATTCAAGCAGATAATCCACGACCGCATCGGCAATCGCGGTGGCGAGAGCCTTCTGCGAATTCTTGTTGATCAGGAGCCGCGCGTCGCTCTCATTGGTGCTGTAGCCCAGTTCGACCAGAATCGCGGGCCGGCGCGCGGTGCGCAGCACGGCGAAATTGGCCTGCTTTACGCCGTGATTCACTCCGGTATGAACCGGATCAAGCTCGTCCTGCACCATCTCGGCGATACGAGCCGACTCCCGCAGATATTCGTTCAACTGAAGGTCACGCAGGATGAACCCCAGATCGGTGCCCGATTGCGAGGCATTGCCCGGTGCCTCGAAACGCAGCGCCTCGTTTTCCATCGCTTCGACCCGCTCCGCCTCCTCGGTCTTTGCCTCGGCGAGGAAGTAGGTCTCGAACCCATTGGTCGAGGTGTACCCGCGGCGACGGGCGAGGGAATTCACGTGGAGGCTCACGAACAGATCGCACTTCTCGGTGCAGTAGGCACCCCGATCTGCCAGGTCAATCAGAGTATCGCTGGTCCGGGTCATCACCACGCCGATGCCCCGGCGCTTCAACTCGTCGCGCAGCAGGAATCCCATCTGAAGGGTGATGGTCTTCTCGCTGACCCCTCGTGGGAAGAACACTCCGGGATTGCCGGGATCCACTCCGCCATGTCCGGCATCAACGGTCACCACGTGGCCGGGCAGGAGTCCGTTGGGCAACCGGGCCGCGGGCGGTTTGGGTCGCGCGGTAGCCTCGAGTAGGCGCCCTTCGGCCGCATCGTAGCGATAGAACCCGGCGAAGACCTGGGGGAGAATCTCTGCGACGAACTGGAAGGGCAGAAAGAGCGAGTCGTTCGCCTCGTAAACCAGACCGGCGAGCGGTTCCAACCGGTCATTCAGAAGGAACACGGGAGCGCCGAGCAAAAAGCGGAAGGGCCGGCCGCCGATTGTCAGCTCCATCCAGCTACCGTCGGCCCGGGCCGATCCTCGCAGCGCACTGAGCAGCTGAGCCGCCGAGACTCCTGGACCAGCCGACGAATCGGGCCTTACCACGAGGCGAGACTCTCCGCGAGGAGTCGCAATGACCAGAGTTTCCGGGGCGGCGCCTGGAGGTGTTGTCGTCGCGAACACGATGGTGGGCAGAATCGCGGCGGCCAGCGCGACGATAGCGAAGGCCACGACCGGCTTGGGCGACAGCAGAGCGAGCTTCGACATCAGGTTCGGCCTCTGGTTCGGACTGCGCGGGCCACCTCGCGCTCAGCGATGCGCCGCTTGGCATCCTCCCGCTTGTCGTAACTCTTTTTCCCGCGCGCCAGCGCCAGCGCGACCTTGGCCCGTCCCCGCTTGAAGTACAGCTCAAGCGGGACCAGGGTGAGGCCCTTCTGTTCCACTGCGCCGATCATGCGCTGAATCTCCCGCTTGTGCAGCAGGAGTTTGCGGGCACGGACCGGCTCGTGATTGTAGCGATTGCCCTGTTCATACGGCGTGATGTTCACACCTTCGAGGAACACTTCCCCCCTATCCACTCTCGCGAACCCCTCCTTGATAGACGCTTTGCGCCCCCGTAAGGCCTTCACCTCGGTGCCCGAGAGGACGATGCCCGCCTCCCACGTCTCGAGGATGTGGTAGTCATGCGTCGCCTTGGGGTTGCGGGCGATCGATTCCCTGCCCTCCTCGGCATCAGGCGATTTGCGTGCGACCATGGTGGCGTAACTGCAAGATAGACTGGGGGTTGGGTGGGGAAAAGGGGAGGAGCAGAAGACGACACGGCGGGAGAGGGAGAAGGGAGACGGGAGAAGGGAGAAGGGAGAAGGGAGAAGGGAGAAGGGAGAAGGGAGAAGGACTGAGGTCCCGTCTCCCATCTCCCGTCTCCCTTCTCCCGCTGTGCAGTGCCGAAGGGGGGACTCGAACCCCCACGGGCTTGCGCCCACTGCGCCCTGAACGCAGCGCGTCTACCAGTTCCACCACTTCGGCGTGGGGGGACAAGCTATCTAGCCTGCCGCGCCAGCGTCAACGGGCCGGGACGAAGCCGTCAGCCATCAGCCGTCAGCTGTCAGCCGTCTGCCATCAGAAGC
>DATIOP010000441.1:0-6982 GCA_035472975.1 Gemmatimonadales bacterium | reverse complement strand
GACCGCGAGATAGATGAGGATGGCACCGAACGCGAGAAGAATCGCGGTCAAGGCCTTCTGGCGAAGCTCACCGCCCACCTTGGGCCCCACGGCCTCGGTGCGGCCGATGGTGTACTTCCCCTCGCCCAGGCTCGAATCCAGTGCCTTCCGGACGGCGCTCACCGTGGCGTCGGTGTTGTCCTGGTCGGGCGCCTCCTTGCTGAGCCGCGCTCGAACCACGTACTCGCTGTCGGCGCCGAATGACTGGATCTCCGCGCCGGGCACGCCCTCGTGATCCAAAGCGCTACGCAGTTTGCTGACGTCCACGGGCACCTGGCTGGCGATCTGCACCAGAGTGCCTCCCGTGAACTCGATGCTGTAGTTGAGCCCACGAATGAGCAGGAGAATCAGACCGGGGACGAACCAGATCGCCGTGAAGATGTAGGCGTACCGGCGTACCCCGATGAAATCGATCTTGGTGTTAGTGAAGACGCGGCGCATGGGTCAGATACTCAGCGTGGTCATGTTCGGCCGGCGCTCAAGCCAGATCATGAAGAAGGTGCGGGTGACGAAAATAGCCGTCACCATGGAGGCGAGGGTGCCCAGGGTGAGGGTGACCGCAAAGCCCTTCACCGGACCGGTACCGAACTGGTAGAGCAGCAGGGCGGTTACGATGGCGCAGACGTTGGAGTCCACGATCGCATTCCACGCCCGCTTGAAGCCTTCATCAATTGCCAGGCGGACCGTCTTCCCCAGCGCCAGCTCTTCCCGTATGCGTTCAAAGATCAGCACGTTCGCGTCTACCGCGAGGCCGATCGAGACCACGATACCGGCGAGGCCGGGCAGCGTGAGTGTCGCGTCCAGCGACGCGAGCCCGCCCAAGGTGAACAGGATGTAGATCGCCAGGGCAAAGACCGCGAGAATTCCGGCGACCCGGTAGTACCCGATCATGATCAGGATCACGATGATGCTGCCGACGACGCCGGCGGTGATGCCCTTTCGGATCGAGTCCTGCCCCAGGCTCGCGCCGACCTGACGGTAGTCAACAACCTTGAGAGGAATCGGCAGCGCGCCGGCTCTCAGCGTCAGCGCCAGGTCACGCGCCTCCTGGAAGGTGCGGCCGGTCAGGGTGATCTGCCCGCGCCGGTCGATCCGGCTCTGAATCACCGGTGGCCTGCCCTGCACCCGATCATCCAGGAGAATCGCCATGTAGTTGCCGATGTTCCGTCCGGTGCCATCGCCGAATTTGCGGGCGCCGGTCCGGTCGAGCTCGAAGGTGACGATCGGACCGCTGGTGAGCGGATCGATCTCCTCCTTGGCATCGACCAGGTTCTGACCGGTGACGATCGCCCGGTCCTCCAGCGAATAGAGCAGTCGGTAGGACTCGGCGCCCACGCTGGTTGGACTCGAGGCCCACCGGAGCACGAGGTTCCGCGGCAATGCGGATAGCACTTCGGGAAGGTGCAGCAGGCTATCGACCCGGGGGAACGCGGTCTCCTTCACGAGGTATTCCCCCGGAACGGGCGAGTATCCCGCCTGGGCGCCACTCTGGATCAGGCTGCTCAGGACGCCGCCAACCACGACGCCGGTATCGGTCGCTGCAGCTTTCTTGCTGGTATCGCCCTGCAGCAGCTGGGTGACGGCGCTCGGCTGGGTCGGGCCGCCCGCGGCAGGCTTTACCCCGGCGCGCAGCAGTGCCCGGTCGAGAGCGGGGAGCGCCTTTTCCAGTGCCTCGCCCCGGTCGGTGATGCGGAACTCGAGGAACGCGCTCCGCTGCACGATGGCCTTGGCCCGGGCGGGATCGGTAATGCCCGCCAGTTCCACGATGATCCGGTCATCACCCTGCTTCTGGATCAGCGGCTCGGTAACGCCGAATTCGTCGATCCGCTTGCGCAGCACGGTGAGGGCCAGGTCGAGATCCCGAGACGGGTCCGCCGAGACGCGGCTCGACTGGTCGAGCTCGAGGCCAAGGTGCATTCCACCCTGGAGGTCGAGACCCAGCTTGAGCGGAACCCGGCGCACGGTCGTGTCGCGCATGACACCGGTATTGACGTCGCGCTCCCGAATCGTCGTATTGCGCGGAATGAGCGCGACGATGGAGCCGATGATGAGCAACGCGATGATGATTACGCGCGATCGAATGGAATCGAACATCGTCCTTGTCAGGTATGTGAGACATGACGGGGGTCGGCACTGATTCGGCTCAGTGCCGCCGCTGCGTCTGCCCGGTCACGCTGCAACTGTTCCACCAGTTTCTCCGGCGACGCAAAGGTCATCACGTCGCGCAGCCGCTCCACCCACTCGACCTTCACCCACTGCCCGTAGAGATTCGCGTCCACCCCGAAGAGGTGCACTTCCACGCTCCGCCGCAGGTCTCCGAACGTCGGCTTGGGCCCCTGATTGAGCATTCCTCCGGCCTTGCCTCCGGCCCACTCCACTGTCGCGGCGTAGACCCCGTCCGGCGGCAGTAACTTCCTCGCAGGGAATCCGCCCAGGTTGATCGTGGGCACTCCGATCGTTCTGCCCCGTCCTGCCCCGCGTTCCACGACGCCGCTCACTGAATAGGGCCGCCCGAGCAGCCGCTGCGCGCTGGCAAGGTCGCCGCCTGCGACCGCGCGACGGATCTGGGTGCTGGAGACCGGGTGACCACCCAACTCCACCGGACCGACCACGTCCACCGTGAAGCCATCACTGGCGCCAAGCCGTCGCAGGGTCTCGACGTCGCCACTGCGTCCCCGCCCGAAGCCGTGATCGTGACCGATCACCAGCTCGCGCATGCGGCAGCGACCGATCAGCACTTCCCGAACGAACCGCTCCGGGCTGTAACTCGCCAGCTCCCGGTCGAACCGGAGGAACACGACGTAGTCCAGTCCGGTCTGGGCCAGCGCCTCTCGGCGTTCCGCTCCCGACGTGAGAAGCGGTGGGGCGGCCTGAGGATTCACCACCTCGAGCGGATGCGGCTCGAAGGTGACCAGCACGCTCTTCCGTCCCGCGACGCGCGCCCGATCCACGATCTCGCGAAGAACCGCCTGATGCCCCCGGTGCACTCCATCGAACATGCCGACGGTCACCGTCGTGCCGTTCGTATACTCGGGCAAGAAAGCCATCAGCTCTCCGCGGGCTCCAGTACCACTTCAGGACGGAACAGCTTGTCCTCAACCCGCCCCACGGCGATCAGTCGGTCCCCCTCTCCCACACCTGCGACCGAACCGCTGACGGAGGACTCGGGCTCGATCCGGGCCGCGCGCCCATGACCCACGTCCGTCACCTGCGCCTCGCTCAGGTCGATCCTGGGCAGATGCCCCACTACCGAGAGCGGCGCCAGAATCGGGGTTTCCGTACTGAGCGCCTCGAGCGACACAGCCTGCTCGATC
Source organism: Gemmatimonadales bacterium (assembly GCA_035472975.1). Lineage (GTDB taxonomy): Bacteria > Gemmatimonadota > Gemmatimonadetes > Gemmatimonadales > GWC2-71-9 > DATBGE01. The sequence continues at coordinate 3,629 of DATIOP010000441.1, read as the reverse complement.
CGCAAGCTTCCGATTGCTTCGCGTCGCAGCGCAGTCAGATGTGCCCCGGTTCCCAACACCTCGCCGATATCGCGGGCGAGAGCCCGAACGTAGGTCCCGGCACTCACCCGAGTCCGGAACACCAGCTCCGGAAAGCGAAATTCCATCAGCTCCAACGCGTGCACCGTCACATCCGACTCGGGCAGCTCCAGCATCACGCCGCGCCGGGCCAGACGATAGCTTCGTTCCCCACCGACCTTCCGCGCCGAAAATGCCGGCGGCCGCTGCTTCTGCGGGCCGAGGAAGCCATGGAGGGTTGCCTCGACAGCTCGGCGGCTCGGCGGCTCGGCGACTCGGCCCCTGTCTTCTTCTATCACTTCCCCGGTGAGGTCGTCGGTCGTGGTTCGCACGCCGAGTTTCGCCGTCGCCAAGTAGGTCTTGTCGTGCCGCTCCACGAACTGCGCCAGCCTCGTCGCGCGACCAAGCAGGATCACCAGCAGCCCGCTCGCGAACGGATCCAGAGTGCCGGTGTGTCCCACCGCCTTCATGCGGAGCGCGCGCCGGACCCGGGTTACCACGTCGTGCGAAGTGGGTCCAACCGGCTTGTCCACGAGCAGTGCGCCTGACCTCAGGTCGGCTCCTCACGCTTGAGCTCGGCCAGCACCGCGTTGATCCGGGCGGCGTGCTCCAGACCCCGATCCAGCTCGAACTTCACTTCCGGGACGACCCGGGTGTGCAGCGCCTTCCCCAGCTTCGAGCGAAAGAAGCCCGCCGCGCTGCGGAGCCCTTCCAGCGCGCGGGCCTTGTCGGCTTCCTCGCCCATCACGCTGACACTCACCGTGGCCCACGACAGTTCGTTGCTGACCACGACGCGAGTCACCGTGACCATGCCGATCCGCGGGTCGCGCACCTCGGTGAGCAGCGCATCGCTCACCACCTGCCGCACCGTCTCGGCCATCTGTTCCGGCCGCCGGGATGGTCCCTTCATACCTGCGTCACCACCGTATCAATGATGCGAACGCCATCGGCTGCTTCGACGATGCCGTCCGCGGTTCGCAGCATCTCCTCCACGACCCGTCGGTCCGAGCCCACAGCGGCGCAGGCGAGCTCGGCGCGCTGCCACAGGTCCTGGGCTCCGACTTCTGCCACCGAGACATTCAGCCGCCTGAGATCCGCCTTCAAGGACTGCAGCACCGACCGCTTGTCCTTGAGCGACTGGCAGCCCTCGAGGTGCAATACCCAGGTCTGGACGGCCGTGTACATGATAAGAATTTCAGATTGAAGATTTCAGATCGAAGATTTGAATCGGGACTCTCGGCAGGAGAGCAATCTTCAATCTGAAATTTTCAATCTGAATTCTCCTCACCCCGTCCCCGACCCCGCCGCGCTTCCGGCCAGGGTCCGCTTCACTTCCTCAACCCTGTAGCTCTCAATCATGTCGCCGACCTTGAGGTCGTTGAAATTCTCGATGCCGATACCGCACTCGAGTCCTTCGCGCACTTCCTTAACGTCGTCCTTGAAACGCTTGAGGCTCGAGATATTGCCGTCGTAGGTCTGGACCCCATCGCGCACCACGCGGACCCGCCCGGTGCGCTGGATGGTACCGTTCTTTACCATGCAGCCCGCAATGGTGCCGACTTTGCTCACCTTGAAGAGCTGCAGGACCTGGGCGTCGCCCAGAACAGTTTCCTTCGACTCGGGCTTGAGCAGGCCTTCGAGCGCGGCGCGGACGTCGTCCACCGCCTCGTAGATGATCCGGTAGGTGCGGATATCCACTGACTCGCGCTCCGCGGCGGCTCGCGCGCCCGCGTCGGGGCGCACGTGGAAGCCGATCACGATGGCGCCGGACGCCTTCGCGAGGAGCACGTCGCTCTCGCTGATGGAGCCGACGCCCCGGAGGACGATGTCCACCCGCACTTCGCCCGTGCTGAGCTGGGCCAGCGCGTCGGCCAGTGCCTCCGCCGGGCCGCCCTGGTCGGCCTTGATGATGAGTCGTAACGCGCCGATCTGGCCCTGAGCCAGCTGGCGGGAGAGGTCCTCGAGAGTGCCACCGCGCGTGGTGCGGCGGTTCTGGGCCTCGCGATCGAGCCGCTGCCGCTTCTGCGCGATCTCTCTCGCCTCGACCGCGTCTGCCACCACCAGGAAGGTGTCACCCGGAGAGGGAGTGCCCTCGAACCCCAGGATCTGCACCGGAATCGAAGGTCCGGCCTCCTTGATGTTCTTGCCGCGTTCGTCGAACAGCGCCTTGACTCGGCCGGAGAATTTACCGCTGATGAAATTGTCGCTCACCCGCAGCGTGCCGCGCTGCACCAGGATGGTGGCAAGCGGTCCCTTGCCCGGGTCCAGCGTAGCCTCGATGACCGCGCCGGATGCCGCGCGATCGGGATTGGCGCGCAGATCGAGAATTTCCGCCTGCAGCAGGATCTGCTCGAGAAGCTTGTCTACCCCGGTCCCCTTCTTCGCCGAAATCGGGGTGGCCAGCACCGTGCCGCCGAACTCCTCCAGCACCACGTTGTGCGACAACAGGTCCTGCTTGACCTTTTGCACGTTGGCGGCGGGGAGATCGATCTTGTTGATCGCGACGATCAGCGGTACGCCGGCGTTCTTGGCGTGGCTGATCGCCTCGACCGTCTGCGGCATGACCGCGTCTTCGGCCGAGACGACGAGGACTACGATGTCGGTCACCTGCGCACCGCGGGCCCGCATTGCGGTGAAGGCCTGGTGACCCGGCGTGTCGAGGAAGGTGATTTCCCTGCCGCTGGGCAAGGTGACGTGATAGGCACCGATGTGCTGGGTGATTCCGCCCGCCTCACCAGCCACGACGTTCGCCTTCCGGATGTAATCCAGAAGCGAGGTCTTGCCGTGGTCGACGTGGCCCATGATGGTCACCACCGGCGGCCGCGGCTGGGTGACCTCGTCTTCTTCGCTCTGCCCCTGTTCGGTCGCGATATCGGCCGCGTATTCCTCTTCCTTAACGGCCTGGAAGCCGAACTCCGAGGCGATCAACTCGATCTGGTCGAAGTCGAGTCGCTGGTTCACCGTGACCATGAGTCCCAGCTCCTTGAACGCGAGCTGTACGATCTGGGTCGCGGGCACTTTCATGAGGTCGGCCAGCTCGGACACCGAGATGAACTCGTTGACCCTGACCCGAGTCTTCTCCCGTTCCTTCTCTTCGGCAGCGCGAGCGGCCTGCTCTTGGTAGCCGGTCATTTCACGGCCGCGGCCCTTCCGGCCCACTCCACCGCGCATCCCCTGCAGCGTCTTCAAGATGTTGGCCTGCACCGCTTCCTGGTCCACGGAAGACTTGCGGCCCTTCTTCCCCTTCTTGCGTCCGCCGCCCTTCTCGGCGTCGGGGCCGAAATTGCGACCCCGCTCACCGGTGGCGGGACCACCGGGGACGCTCGGACCACGCGGACCGCCGCCTGGCCCGGAACCACGCGGACCGCCACCTGGACCGGAACTGCGCTGACCCGGAGCCGGCGGGGCGCTGCTGCTGAATACGGGACGGGGACGGGACGGACCCGTGGGGCGACCGCCTTGGTTGGGCGATTCGGTGAATATAGTCCGGTCTTCGCCCTCGCCTTCTTCATCCTCCAGCAATTCGGCATCTTCTTCCTGTTCGGTCCGCCGCCGTCGGTTGTCCGCAGGGC
>DATIOP010000440.1:0-3038 GCA_035472975.1 Gemmatimonadales bacterium | reverse complement strand
GTGCTGGCTGGTACGGGTCAGCGCGAACAACGCGGCGCCGAGCGTGGTGAAACCGAGGGCGTAGGCGAAGCTTCGAGTCGAGTCGGGATCGGCGCCGGCGAAGATGGCGATGGTCGATCCCAACGCGGCCATCTGGGCCAGCGAGAGGTCAACGAAGATGACCTCGCGCGCGATGACATGGAGACCGAGATAGGAATGGATGGCCACGATTACCATGCAGGCCACCAGCGGCGCAAGCCACAGGCTGTGTACCAGCTGGTCGAGCATCAGACCCCTCCGTTGTAGGCTTGAGCCAGGCGGGAAACCCAGGCGTTCATGAGATCAAAGTAGGTCTCTATGCCCGGCTCTCCGTGGGTGTTTTCCGGTACGATCACTGCTTTCGCACCGGTCTTGGCTGCTACCTCCTCGATCTGGTTGCGATTGAAATTGTTGGATGCAAAGAGCACTGGAATCTTCCTCTCCTTCATCAAGGCGATAACCTCCTCAACGTGCTTGGGCGTCGGCGGAATGCCCGGCTTCGCCTCGATGAAGGTCGCGCAGACCACCTTGAAGCGGTTGCTGAAATAGGCCCACTCCTTGTGGTAGCACGCCATTTCCCGGCCCCGGAACACCTCACCCTGTTTTAGCCACCCTCCCAGATGATCGGAGAGCGGCTTGCCTTGGTATTTCGTGCGACCGATGAAGTCGAACAGCTTGTCGGTCTTGAGCAGGTCGAACGCAGTGGCGGGAGTGAGGATGCCGACCAGTTCCTGCCCCATGGTGGCCTCGAGAATTCGCTTCTCGAAATCCTTTTCGCGATCGGTGAAGTAGCTGGCATCGCCCGGCGAGACCCGGGTCAAGCCGGTGAGGATGTTCCGCGCGATGATGATCGCATTCAGCGGATCGGTGTGAATGTGAGGATTGCCATCGGCGTGAATGTCTCCCTGCGCCCGATTCAAACTGGTCGGGACCTCGAGCAGCGTGATGCCGGTGTAGGCCGTGACGTACCCCGGCCCACCCTCCGAGACCTTTCGGTTGTTGGCCCGGTCGATGAGCGCGGGTACCCAGAGCTCGAGGTCGAGTCCGGTGGTCACAAAGACGTCCGCGTCGCGCAGCACCGCCACAAAGCTCGGCTTGGGCTGCACGAAGTGCGGGTCTTCGTCTCCCTGGGCGATGGAGGTCACGGTCCCACGGTCGCCGGCGATCTCCCGCGCGATGGCGCCGTAGGTCGTCAGGCTGGTGACGATCTTGAGTGGTGCGGCGGCGCGATGACTGGCCGGCTCGGCGGCTCGGCGGCTCGGCGGCTCCGCGGGATAATGACCAGGCGGCTCGGCGAAGATGCCGGAAGCGATGGCGAGAAGGGCGAGAATCATTTAGTAGGTCTCATGCTTGTGGGGGCCCATGGCGAACACCGCCTGGAGCAGAACCCGGTTGTCGGTGCCGTTGACGCTGTTGTCGAGGTGCTGCCCTTCCAGTCGGAGATAGACGAACTCACTCTCCCACCAGGTGATGGCGGGTGTTATCCCCCACTCATTCGTATTCGGACCCCGCGGTGTTTCGACGTAGTCGTAACGGGCGCCGAGGATCCAGCGCTGGCTGACCCGGAACGCGGCGTCAACAAAACCACCGTAACGGGTCTGAGTGAGACCCGCCTCCGTGGAATGGAACTGATAGCCTTCCGCTCTCAGGGTAACGTCCTGCCGGGTGCCGGCATTGGGTGGACGCCAGGTCAGCCGGGCATCGAGGCCCAGCACTCGGCTGGTAAGCGCGCTGTCGGAGTTGTCTCCCCCGAATGCAGTGAATCCGATCTGCCCATAGGTGCTCCGGCTCAGTTGCCAGAAGTTCTGGAGCCGGCCTAGGAGGGTGGTGTGATGGTCGCTTCCGAAGAGCGGATCGCTCTCGGCCGAGGTTCCCTGGAACCAGATCTCGTGGGTGCCGTGTGCCAGGGAAACCGGGAGGGCGGTGTAGAGCGAGAGGCCTACGCCCGACAATCCGTCGTCGCCGAAATAGCGGCGATAGACCAGCGGGTACTCCGACTCGGGGAGCGCATGGAGGTGCCAGCGATTGAGATCGCCGACCTGTTGTCGGAAGAGCCCGACATCCGCCCTGATCCGTCCGGGCAGACCGGTCCAGTACAGATAGCCTTCCTCCGCTCCGACGTGATCGTTTTCGAAGGTCAGGAAGACCTTGGCGGTTGAGTAGGGATCCAGAGTGGACTGCAGCCCCACCTCGAATTCCCGAGCCTGTGCGTCGAAGTGTTCGGTACCGTCCTGCCCAATGAGCCGAATGTCCCCCGTCGCGCTGATTTCGGGATTCATGGCGGAACCGTTGCGCTGACGCCCGATGAACTCGGTGCCGCCGGCGGCCGTGGTATCCTTCGGCGCCGAAACCGGCCGTCCTGTCGCGGAGTCGGCCGCCGCCCGCAACGCTGCGAGATCGTCGGTTGTGGTATCGGGTGCGGCTCCCAGGCAACGCTGGGCTACCAGCTTCTCGACCCGCTCATTCAATCGGTCGAGGGCTGCGGCAAGGCTGTCTGCTCCCGGTGCACCAGAAGGATGGGCGGGGATTTGAACCGGCGGTCCGGTAGGACAAGTACCCGCCTCCAGGGAGTCGAGCCGCGCGTTCATCGCGTGGACCGCCCCCAGAGCGGAATCTGGTACCTGCGCACTCGCCGTCCCTCCCCTCGCCATGAGAAGGACAAGCACCAGGACCGCACAACGTGAGCGGTCTGTCATAGAACTCCAGAGCAAGATCCGGCCGAAGGAAGCCGTGACCGGACTGGTAAATCAGTTATCGGGCAATGAGCTGATCAGGCGAGGAGCGACGGCGGTGCGCGAGGAAGAACCGGAGTATGGACCGGATTGGAGAGCAGGAGAGGGTTATTGTGAACGATGACTGCGATTCCAATCGGAGTCGCGGTGCTGGTCTGAGGCGGAGTGGCGGCGAGCGCGCGACCGCTGCGAAGCTGGTCGGCCTGCGGACACTGAACCGCGTGCTCACCGCTGCTGGTGGCCTCGAGGCGGGCCCCGAAGGTTGTGCCGGCGCCGCGCCCGTGGAAC
>DATIOP010000439.1:0-4376 GCA_035472975.1 Gemmatimonadales bacterium | reverse complement strand
CTGCTGGCTTGTGCGAGACGCGCGGTGTGGCTCAGCCCGGGTCTCCGGGCAGCGACGCTCGCTCTGTGCGGCATCGCTTTCGTGCGTCTGCTGAGTGCCGCCACAGTCGGGGGTCGGGCAGCGCCGGTCATCTGGGCGGGCTTGGGGATCGAGTTGGGTGCCGCGATCGCCTGTGGCTTGGCGTTGCGACGCCTAGGCGTCACCAGCCACGAGTAGAGTTCCCGATCACAATGGAGGCTCGGCGCCAAGAACAACGACAGACTTCCTGACCGGTTGCCAGCCGGTAAATTGAAGCGAGTGCGCCAAGCCCACCTCGACCCCGCCCTGTTGCTCGATTCGAGACACGGGGTTCCTGTACCTCCTCGCGGCCTGCCGCGCCGAAGCTCATGAACGATGTGATCCCCTTCACCCTCAAGGTCGCTGGCAAGGACCAGTTCCGTGGCGTGAACGCCATCAGTACCTCCTACCGCTTCCATGGCAGGTTGAGGTTCGACGGCGCATCGCTCTGGATCGAATGGACCGGCACCTACCGGGTCCAGGAAGTCGGTGCACTGACCGTACGAGACGATGTGGCCCCGCTTCCCAGCGAGTCCTTGATGGTTCCCCTCGCGCGGGTGCTGAACCTGAGATTCCGCGGCGGCTGGCTGCGGCCTCGGCTCGAGCTCGCGGGACGGGATCTGGCGGTCTTTGAAACTGTGCCCGGTGAAGACGGGGGGATCGCTCGACTCTGGCTCTCGCGTCAGGACCGCGAGATTGCGGAAAGTTTGGCGAGCCGGGTGAACAGGGCGATCGCGGAGCTGGATGGGGCGATGGCAGATTAAAGAGATCTCAGATTGAAGATTTCAGATCGCAGATTGAACAGCTAACAGCTGACGGCTAACGGCTGACGGCTGACGGCTGATTGAAGGGAAGGAACTCGTGGAGACTGCCGAGGCGCGGCTCGAAGCCGCCAAGCTCTCCGCCGATTGGTGCAAGTGGATGGTGGCCCTCCAAACCGGCATCTGCGCCGGCCTTTGGACCCCGCTGAAAAACAGCCCCAAGTCGGCGCTCCTCTGGGCCTGGGTCGCGTTCGCCCTCTCGGCGCTGGCGACCTCGTGGCTGCTCGGACGGCTGCCCGGACTGGTTGCGCTCCTGGCGGAGACCGGTGCCGAACCGCAAAGGTCAGCCCGCATCAGAGAGTTGAGGCGAGTCGCTCTTCTCGCGCACGCGATGTTCATTGCCGGCATCGTCATCGCGTTGTACTTCGTACTGGCGCGAGCGGCCGCCGCGTGATTGCAGAGTGAAGATGTCAGATCGAAGATTGGACACGATCAATTGCAAATTGGCAATTGCAAATTGGCAAATTTGAATCGCCTTCTCCTTGTCGCTATGGCGACCGGCCTGCTCTCTTGCGGAGGCAGCGCGACCACCATGGCGCGGCCGGTTGACTACATCCCGCCGACGGTAACTCTGACCTCGCCCGCGTCGGGCACCGCGACCGGCAATGTGACGATCACGGCAAACGCGCACGATGACCAAGGGATGGGAAGCGTCAAGTTCTTCGTGAACGGCCAGGGCTACGGCCCCTTGGATCAGGCGACACCGTTTACGACTCAGTGGAGCTCCGCTGTCGGAGGCACATATACCTTCGGCGCCACGGCCTACGACAAGGCCGGCAACGCCACCGCCTCCACCCTGGTATCGGTGACCTACGTTCCTTGACGCCGTTCGGGATGGCCTTGTCCGCTGGAGGTAACCGTGGGACCCAAGGTGCTGCAGCTCAACGTCAAGCCGAAAACGCCCGGAGAGTACGGCCTGCCCAAGCAGCCGGTTCCCGAGCTGCGGATCACCACGACCGGAGCCGAGGGAGACTACAATCATTATCGTGCCACCAAGCTGAAAGGCGATCCGGATCAGGCTATCCTGCTCGTCACTCAGGAAATCCTGTCTCAGCTTCGCACCGAAGGGTGGCCGGTGGAGCCCGGGCACCTCGGCGAGAACATCACCCTCGACCAGGTACCCGAATCGGAACTGAGACCGGGCACCCGGGTGAGAGTGGAGCAAGTCCTTCTCGAGGTCACCAAGCCCTGCGATCCCTGCACCGAGCTGCATTCCCTGCCCTACGTCGGCGCCCGACGCGGTCCTGAATTCGTGCGAACCATGGTCAACCGGCGCGGGTGGTATGCCCGAGTCCTCATTCCCGGTGTGGTGCGGGTCGATGCACCGGTTCAGATCCTTTCAAGCCTGCAGCGCATCCAAGAGTGAGAGGACGTAGATTGAGAGGACCACCCGCTCGTCCGCGCCCTCTAGCTCCCGGAGGACCCAATGAAAGGGCCCAGCTCTCACCTGCACGTGCTCATCCTGGGACTCGCGCTCGCCGCCTTCATCTCGTGTAAAGGGGGAGAAAAAGTTGGGCAGACCGACGCCCCGGCAACGAAGCCCGCTCCCGCTCCGGCTCCAGCAGCCGCGACAGCAACCACGACCGCCGAGGCGACCACCGCGGAACCCAAGAACAAGGTCGCACCCGCCGAGGTGGTGGATGCGACCGTGAAGCCTGCCGTCGACACGACGAAAAAGGGACCCAGCGGGGAAGCAGCGCTGTTAGGCAAGCCTGCGCCCGCAGCAAAGGGTCCAGCCATTCCCGCGGGTGCAACAGCCGAATGCAACGACAGCACCTATTCCATGAGTCATGACAAGGCCCTCACCTGCAAGGGACATAGCGGGGTCAGGCACTGGCTCAAACCGTGAGCCATCTCAAACAGGAGTAATTCGGGAGAGGCTGTCGCGATGAGTCCGCTGATTATCTCCTGTCTCCTCGCGGCAGCTCCGGCGGTAGTCCAAGCCGACAGCCTCAAGTTCCCCCTTGGTCTCGCCACAGGCCCCGACCACGCCCTCTACGTTTCCGAGCGAGAGGGCCACCGGGTCGTCCGAATTGATCCGACCAGCGGCGCTATGCGGGTCGTCGCCGGTACCGGGGTTCCCGGTTTTTCGGGTGACGGCGGTCCCGCCTCCAGCGCCCAGCTTCGCTGTCCCGACTCCATTGATTTCGACGACGCCGGGAATCTTTACATCGCGGACCGCTGCAACGAGCGGTTGAGGGTGGTCGAAGCGGGCACCGGCATCATCCGCACTGTCGCAGGGAATGGTGCTCGAGGCCAATCTCCCGATGGTCCGGCCCTGTCGCTCTCGCTAATGGGACCGTTCTTCCTCGAGAGCGCATCCCGCGATACCCTGCTCTTCACCGACACCGACGCGAACCTTGTACGACAAGTCGATCTCCGCTCCCGCCGGGTATCCACCCTGGCGGGAACCGGTGAGCGCGGCTTCAGCGGCGACGGCGGCCCCGCATTCTCCGCTAGGCTCACTCGCCCGCACATCGCGTTCAGGGCCCGCAACGGCGATCTCATCATCGGAGACAGCTTTAATCAGCGCATTCGCCGGGTGGACCATACCACCGGCGTGATTCGTACCATTGCCGGCAATGGCACCGAAGGTTTTGTGACCGATGGAACCCCGGCTCTCGAAGCCCCGTTCAAGTTTTTCGGCGCGATGATCGAGCTGGAGAACGGAGACCTGGTCTTCGATGAATGGGCCGGACACATGTTGCTGCTGCTCGATCAGCGGGAGCAGCGTATTCGAGTGCTCGCGGGCACCCAGGACAGCACGGCGACCGATGCCGAAGGATCCGACCCACTGAAGACGAGGTTCGGACTACTCGGCGGGATGGTCAGAGATTCGCAGGGACGCTACTACGTGGTTGAACCCGAGCCCGGTCGCGTCACTCGCATCGATCTGGAGAAACGGCGGGTCGAAACGGTGTTCGGTCCGAAGCGTTCCGGCGACTGAAAATCGCGGCTCAGCAGACGCTGGCCATGCCAGCGGAGGGTCAGGTCCTCACGTCGCAGAGCGACGTCCTGCCGAGTCGCGATTTCAATCGCGCCCGTTACGGCGTGGCCCATGTAGACGCGTGATCTACATGGTTGTTCGAGTTGGGCTTCTGCCGGTTGCTGGTTCCCGCGATAAAGCCGTTTCGGTTGATCGACCTTGCCGAACTCACATTCCCGGTCGGTAGGAAGCCGAGGTCGGTGTACGACCCAGCGTTCCACACAAAGGCTTGATTGAGCCCGGTAAAGCTCACGCCCGAGCCGACGATCTGCCCCGCGTCATTTATTCCGAAGGCCTCCGCAAAACTGGTAGAGAACCCGCCGCTCGGTGTCCCGAGGTCTTGCATGACTCCAGCGACCCAGCGGAACACGTGGTGACCTCCCCCGTTCACGTCGCTCGACCCCACGATCTGCCCCAGGTTGTTGACTCCATAGGCCACGCTGAATCGGTTCACCGTGCTGCCTCCGGGCAGGACGCCGAGGTCCCGGATCGTATGAGTGCCCTTGCGCCAG
>DATIOP010000438.1:0-2480 GCA_035472975.1 Gemmatimonadales bacterium | reverse complement strand
TCTTCGCTCCGGGCGGCCGTACCACGCTCCACCACGGCGATCAGCGCCGTACGCAGGCCTTCGAGCTGGTCTGGCGTGAGTCCCAAATCGAAAGTTGCCGCCGAATCGGGATGCACCAGATAGGGTGTCGCGGTTTTGCCGGCGCCGGCCAGCGCGCTGTAGAACTTCAGCATGTTGATCAGCGTCTGGGTATTCTCGCCCTGTCCGATGGAGAGGTTGAGAATTACCGCATTGCTCCAGCCGCGCGGGCCGTAGGTCTTGTCGTAGTAGGCGGTGGAGCCGGGATAGATCGGCGTGACCTCGTTGACCAGATCGATGCCGGTCCGGTCCCGGAAGCCCATCTTCACGCCATCCTCCAGCAGGGCGTGGAGCTGGAGTCGAAGGCCGAGCTGGTAGAAATACACGTCGCAGCTCTGCGCGATTGCCCCGACCAGGTCGAGCGAGCCGTGGCCCGTCCTGCTCCAGCATTTGAAATAGCGGTTGCCGTACTGCATGCCGCCACGACAGGGGACCGGCATATGCGTGTGCAGGTCCACCAGGCCGTGCTTCAGCGCCATCGCCGCGGTCGCGAGCTTGAAGGGCGATCCCGGCGGATACCGGACCTGCAGCGCCCGGTTGAGAAGCGGAAGAGTCGGGTCGGTGTTGAGACTCCTCCACTCCGAAGAGGAGATCCCGCCAACGAAGGAATTGGGATCGTAACTCGGCGTCGAATAGAGCGCGCGGACCTGGCCGTCCGGCGTCATCGCAATCATGGCGCCGCTGATTCCGGGCGGCCAGATACTGTCGATGAAGAGCTGCAGCGGCATATCGATCGTCGTGCGGAGAGACCGACCGGCCACCGGCGGCAGCGGCGGCGCTGCACCCTGCTCTCTCACCAGGCGGCCGCGAGCGTCCACTTCGATGTAGCGAACCCCGGGAATCCCCCGCAGCGTATCGTCGTACTCCTGCTCCAGTCCCGACCGCCCCACAACGGTACCCAGTCGGGCATTTGCGTAGCGGCTGTTGTCGAGATCGGCCTGCGTCACTTCACCGACGTAGCCCACGAGGTGCGATACAGCGCGCGAGCTCGGATACACCCGCCGAGGCTCCGACTGGATCACGAGACCCGGCAGACTGGCGCGGTGCTCTTCCAACCGCGATACCTGTTCCCGAGTGGCATTGCCCAGGACCAGCGCCGGCTGATAGCGAGCCACCAGATAGCGGTTCAGCACCGTCTCAACCGCGTCCGAATCGAGCGGCACGATCTTGTTGAACCGGTCCAGGACCTGGCGCATTGAATCGCTGGATGACGCCAGCAAGGCGACCGAATAACCGGGAACTGTCTCCGCGATGATCTGCCCCTGGCGATCGTAGATCGTGCCGCGAGCTGGCTGCAGCGGGACCGGCCTCAGGCGGTTGCTCTCGGCCCGGAGACGGAAGCGGTCGTAGTCCAGGACTTGGGTGCGGAAGAAGGCGCCGACCAGCAGCAGGAATACGCCGAAGATCACCAGGCGAGCGCCGGTGGCCCGTTCGTGAACCCGGAACGAATGGAATTCCTTCATTCCTCGAGCCTGATATCCAGCCAGCGTCGGAACAAGGAGAGGAAGATTGCGCCGCTGATCGCGGTGGTAAGCGACTGCAGAGGAGACCAGATCAACAGTTGCCGCATCAGGCCGTCGCCCGGACCACCGCTGGCCATCAATACGATCAGATTGCGCAACCAGGTACCGGCGAAGAACACGGCACCGTTCACCATCAGGTTATCGGCGAAAAATACTGCCCTGCCCCAGGCCGTGAGATAGCCCACCACCGTGTGGGCCAGGGCGCCGGCGCCGAATCGGGCCGGAGTGAGCGAGTCTCCCAGCACGCCGATGATGAATCCCATCACCGCCGCGGCACCGGGCCGGCTCCGGATGGAGAATACCAGCAACGCCAGCAGGAGGAAATCGGGGGCCGTCTCCGGATGGCCGAATCTCGGCCGCAACGTGAAGTGCAGGAGAAGCAGGAGGCCGAGCGCGAGCAGCAGCCGCCTGCGATCGGAGCGCAGGATAATCACGGGAGCGAATCCGGATGAAACGCGGGAGCAACCGATTCCGGACCTGGTCTGCGCAAAATGAGAACGTGGGTCACTCGTTCCGGGTTCGCCGCCGGGAGAATGAGATAGACTCGCTCCCAGCCCGCGGCTTCTTCAGCATGGCTGATTACGGTTCCCACCGGGAGCCCCGGGGGATACACGCCGCCAAGGCCGGAGGTAACTACCGCCGTTCCGGTCGGGACTGAGTCACGGTAAGCGACACCACGGAGCTGAAGCAGCATCTCGCTTCCCGAGATCTGCACCGAGGGGGCCACGATGCCGAAGACGTCGCCGGGCACCGCGTAGGCACTGGCGCGGAACTCCGGATGGGCCCAGGTCATTGCGACGCTCTGGTCCTTCTCCACCGTCCGCACCACTCCAATCAGGCCTTCTGGCGAGACGACCGGATCGTAGGGGTGCACCCCGG
>DATIOP010000437.1:0-6710 GCA_035472975.1 Gemmatimonadales bacterium | reverse complement strand
CCCACCGATCTCGTCAGCTTCTCCGCCATCTCCGGCCTGCTCGCCGCCATCGCCGCCTTCGCCAGCTACCTGCCGGCCCGGCGGGCCCTGGATGTGGACCCTCTGGAGTCGTTGCGGTCGGAGTAGGGGAGGGGCGGGCGGGTGCTACGATATCCTCGCCATGGCCGCCAAGATTCAGATCGACCGGAAGAAGATCGCAGAGTTCTGTCGCCGCCATCACGTCCGTAGGCTGTCGCTGTTCGGTTCCGTCCTCCGGGAGGATTTCGGACCGGACAGTGACGTCGACGTTCTCGTCGAGTTCGAGCCCGGCTGTGTTCCTGGACTCTCCTTTCTTTCCATGGAGGAAGAGCTTTCGCTGATCGTGGGCCGCAAGGTCGACCTGAATACCTCGGGATTCCTCAGCCCTTACTTCCGAGAACGGGTCCTTTCCGAGGCTGAGGTGCAGTATGCCGCTGCGTGATCGTACCCGCGATCCCTCCTAGTCCCCCGCCGGCAACGGCTCATCCTTGGTCAGGAAGGCGGGCCGCTTCATCTCCTTCACGCAGGCAGTGTCCAGTCCGAAGGGCGTGCCGTTCACCACGAAGTCGGTGATCAGCTTGCTGTAACAGTCGAGGTGGGCGAGGCCGCCGGGGCTGTGGGCGCCGTCGCGGATCACGACGTTGGTGCTATTGGGCAGATGCCGGGTCACTTCGGCTGCCCACTCCGGGGGCGTCGCCGGATCGAGCCAGCCGGTGAGAAGCAGCGTCGGGATGGCCGACTTGACGGGCTGGAAAAACGCCTCCGGCACCTGGGCCTTGGGCCAGAAGGAACAGGCTTCCCGTTGATCGCGGATGCGGTCGTCGCCCTGGTAGGTATTTGCCACCAGCGCGGGAATCTCTTGTGGATCGATGCGGGCCACGTCCTCGGCGCAGGTAATGGAAAGGTAGAGCCCGATGTCCCAACCCGGATCGGTGCGGTCCGCGATCGTCATCTGGATCATCGGTGCGAAGCCACCCTGAGCGGCGAGGTGGACGTAGAGCGGAATGCGAACCGAGAGGAACGGGCTGTATTGCATGGAGCGCAGGGTGGTGGTGAAGGCGCCTTTGGCGATCGAGATCTCCTCCGGCTTGCCGGTCTTTGGATCTTTGATCGTCTGTTTGACCGGGCCCTTGTCGAGCCGCGCGATCACCGACGCGAGATCGGCGCGCAGCTCGGGGAAGGCGGCGCGGCAGGCCGCGTCGGAGGCGCAGTCGTCGAACAGTTTGTCGATCGACTCCTGGGCCTTGCGGGCGTGGTAGAGCGGCATCTTGGCGTCCATGATCATCACGCCGAGCAGCGCGGTGCTGCGCACGTGTTCCGGGTGCTGGCGGATGTAGGCCTGCGCCGCGCGGGTGCCATAGGAGCCGCCGAGGACGTTGAGGCGCTCGTAGCCCAGCCAGGCGCGTACCTCGTCGAGGTCGTCCATGGCGATGGAAGTCGTGTACTGGGTGAGATCCGCCTTCGCCGCGAGCTTCGGTTCGCAGGCGCGCAGCACGTCCATGGGGAAGAGGCCGCGAACGAGACCCTGGAGATCCTTCTCGTTGCCAGGGAGATCGCAGTGCAGGGGATTCGATTTGCCCGTTCCCCGCTGGTCCACGAAGACCAGATCGCGGTCCTTGTTGACGTTTGCGAGAAGCTGAGCGAAACCACTCGCCGCATCCGTCGAGCCGTAGCCCGGGCCGCCATTGATGTAGACGAGAGGATCGGGCGCCGGGGAGTCGCTCTGCGCCGGCAGGACCACGATGTTGAGATCGATCTTGCGGCCGCTCCGGGCCGTACGGTTCTCCCATACGGGAAGGGCGCCGCAGAGGACCTCTTTTTCGATTCCCGGGACTTTGCAGGGTTTGAGGCGCTGAAACACGGTGCGGGTGGGTTTCTTCGCTTCGGGAGAGCCTTGAGCGCCGGCGAGGGCAGGGACGAGTAGCGCGCCGCAGAGTAGAAGGACAGAAGGGACGCGTATCATGATGGCTCCTTGCTTTGGGTTCAGGAGTCTTCTACGTGGTCGGAGGCCCGAACGTTTCCCTCCTGCCGAAACCGCGAATCCGAGGCGCTCATCGAGGAGTCCACTCAGAGTGCCGTAGCCGTACTGTAAGCGATCGGAGGGAAGATCCTTCATGACCGAGCCACCCGAAGAAACGCAAGCTGCCGCTGCCGAGCCGGCACCCGAGCCTGTTGCTGAGCCGGCGGACCCGGCAGCGCCTCCGGCCGAGCCTTCCCGTGAGGCCCCTCACCCAGAACCCTCATCACCCCAACCCTCTTCTCCCATCGCCCTCCCCCCAACCGGGAGAAGAGGGAGCAAGGCAGAAACGCCTGTGGCGGAGTTAGCGCCTGCGTCCCGCCGCCCCCTGGTCAAGCGCCATCACGGGCTGGTGCGTTTGACGCACTGGGCCAACGCCCTGCTTTTGGTGAGCATGATCGGCAGCGGGCTGCAGATCTACATGGCTTTTCCCCACTTCGGTCCGCGCGGCGGGCCGTACTTTCCGAACCCGTGGGATGGCAAGCCCTTCCCGCTCTCAATGCGGCTGGGCGGCTGGCTCGCCAGCGGGCTCAACTGGCACTTCGCCCTGGCCTGGCCGTTCGTCCTCACCGGACTGCTGTATCTCGGCTATCTGGTGTTCACCGGCGAATGGCGGTCGCTGCTGTTCCGCCTCCGGGATATACCGCGCGCCTGGCAGATGCAGCTCTACTACCTCCGCCTGCGCAAGGAGCATCCGCCTCAGGGCAAGCACAACGCGCTGCAAAAGCTGGCGTACACGTCGATTCTCCTGCTCGGCATCCTCTCGGTGCTCACCGGATTTGCCGTCTACAAGCCCACCGAGCTCTCGTGGCTCACGGCGCTCTTCGGCGGCTATCAGCTCGCACGCTACTGGCACTTCTGGGCGGTGTGGATCTTCGTCGCCTTCACCCTCGTCCACGTGACCCTGGTCCTCGTGGTGGACCCCGCGTCGCTGCGGGCAATGATCACCGGCTGGTATCGCGGGAGGTTTCCGAGCCATGACTGACGACCGCATTCCGAGCCCTTTCAATCGCCGCGACCTCCTGCGCCTGGGCCTCACGGCCGGCGCCGCTTCGCTCGCTACGGCGTGCGGCTGGCAGGGAGGCCCGTTGCTGCCGGCCCTTCAGGGCGCCTCGCGCCTCAACGACTGGGTGGGGGAGAAGATCTTCCTCTCCAACCGCCATCTGGCGCCCCAGTACCCGCACTCCGCCCGCACACCCGAGGGGCTGTTTCCCGCCTACGCCATCAGCCACCAATTGCCGCGTCTCACCGATCCCGCCGGCTGGGCGCTGGAGGTGGGCGGCCTCGTGCGGCGGCCGGCGCGTCTCACGCTGGAGATGATCCAGGCGATGCCGAAGGTTCGCTACACCGTCAAGCACCACTGCGTCGAAGGATGGTCCGCCATTGCCACCTGGACGGGAGCGTCGCTCGCCAGCGTGGTCAGGATGGTGGAACCCACAGCGGCGGCCCGATATCTCCGTTTCGACTCCTTTGACAATAGTTATTTCAACGGCTGGGACATGGAGAGCGCCATGCACCCGCAGACCATCCTGGCCTACGCCTTCAACGACCGTCTCCTGACTCCGGCCCACGGCGCGCCGTTGCGCCTCTACTCGCCGGTCAAGTTGGGCTACAAGCTCACCAAGTATCTGACCAAGCTCACCTTCACCGCCGAGCGTCTCGGCGGTTACTGGGAGGATAAGGGCTACCCTTGGTTGGGTGGGGTCTGAGGTCGTAGTTGCGGGTCTGCGACTGGTGGGCGGGTTGAATTCTGCGATCCGACGCGAGGTATTACGGTTTATGGCGACCTACGTACACGGCGATGTCCGTGGCTGCTTCGAGATCCTTACGTGTCTCCTGCGCCGCATCCCGTTCGATCCGCGTCAGGACCGCCTCTGATTGGTGGCGATCTGGTCAACCGCAGACCAGGTCCGTCGGAGGTGTTGTCGCGGTGCTGGGCAACCCCGATCTTCATGCCTATCGCCGCCGCCGAGGCACTGAAGATTCTCGCGACCCCAGTCCGAGTCCCGCGAACTCTTCGGCCGGGTGGCTGCGCTCATCAAAGGCTTCGAGCCCCGATGGGGCTCGAACTTCGGTCCACCCGACCCGGAAGCCATATCCCCTTTTTGAGTGGTTCGGCGAGCGCAAGCAGGGAACTTTTGAGTCGCCTTTGATGTAGACTCGGCTCCATCATGACTAAAAAGAAAAACAAATCTTCTCTTAAGGCCCAGGAGCAACAGCCCCCCTGCATTCTCATGTCACTTCCCAGCGAGCTCGAGGCTGAGGCTGCGCAGACAGCCATTCGAATCAACCCGGAGAATGGGCCTTTGGCGGTTCATACGCCGCCTCCGATCATGCCCACGGGGCAGATCGGGCCATTCCTCGCGGCGATGACTAGTCGTTTGTGGGGGCGCAGCGGCATCCGGCTGAGCGTGCAGTTCCTCGACAATCCATCCGCAAGCCTAAAAAAGAAAATCCTGAGCCATATGAATGCTTGGTCGGTGTCGGCCAATGTGGGCTTCTCCGAAACTTTCACTGTCGGCCAGGTCCGCATTGCCCGCTCGGCTGGAGATTCACAACGGCCGGGCGGTTATTGGTCCAACCTCGGTACGGACATCCTGTTGGTCGCGCCTGGCTTGCAAACCATGAACCTCGAGGGTTTTAGTGACGCGACTCCTGACAGTGAGCTCATTCGTGTTGTTAGGCATGAAACCGGCCATACGCTCGGGTGGCCTCACGAGCATCTCCGGCCAGAGATAAATCGACGAATCGATCGACAGAAAGCGATCGACTACTTTAAGGCGCAATACGGCTGGTTGGAGAAACAGACAATCGAACAAGTGCTCACGCCTCTGAATCGGTTCGACTTCTATGGCTCGGTCGCGCCCGACTTCAATTCGATCATGGCCTACCCCCTTCCGGCTTCGATCATGAAAGATGGAGTCGCCGTTCCGGGTGGCACCGACATCGATACGTTGGATCGCCAGTTTGCCAATACGGTTTATCCGCCGCTTCCCGACCTTGCGCGTCAATGGGGAGCCGCGGGTGATTTTTGTGTGCCCGTGGACTACGATGGAGATCTTCGCGCCGACCTTGCCGTCTGGCGACCCAGTAGCGGGTATTGGTACATTTTGAAATCGTCAACTGGCTACGACGGCAGCCGGCCCATCGTTCAACAATGGGGTGCTTCTGGCGATATTCCCGTGCCCGCCGACTATGACGGCAATCACAAGGCTGAGATCGCAGTTTGGCGTCCTTCCGATGGTGGCTGGTACATTTTGTTTTCAGGTCATAATCCTAGCGGGCCGGCTTCGCTCACGAAGCAGTGGGGAACTTGGGGTGATGTGCCCGTGCCCGCGGACTTCGACGGGGATGGCAAAGCCGATCTCGCTATTTGGAGGCCGTCCGACGGTGGTTGGTACATCTTGAGTTCCTCTCTCGGGTTCGACACCAATCATGCGATTATAAGGCAGTATGGCCAAGCGGGCGACATACCGGTTCCCGCGGATTTCGACGGCGACGGCAAAGCGGACTTAGCCATCTACAGACCCTCGGAAGGAGGCTGGTACATCTTGTCATCGGCGACAGGCACACAAACATTGAGGCCGTTTGGAACCAGCGGAGACTTGCCTGTGCCTTTCGACTACGATGGCGACGGAAGAGCGGACATCGCGGTGTGGAGACCCTCCGAAGCTCGACTGTATATTCTGACCTCGTCAAGCAACTTCGACCCAGCGTTCCAGGTGCTGCGGCAGTTTGGCTCTCCAGGTGATCAATTTAGAGCGATTGACATAGACGGAAATCGGCGGCAGGATCTCGCGACCTGGAATCCTCAGAACGGAAATTGGTTGACGCAACGTGTGGTCTAAGAGTTGGTGACGTCTCCCGACATATTGAGCGCGCTGGTACTGCCAGCGCGCTCGATGCGGTCCTCTACTCGCCTCCCGCGGCGGCGTGACCTCGGATAGGTGCCAGACACTTAGTGAAGCCCTTGACTGGTCGTCACTTGGAAGTGGGAATAGAGGTGGCAGTTGCTTTGAGGGGACCGGCAATCCCACGTCGGTCGGGGCAAGGACGGCGACCGGCTCGCCAACTTTCCGCGGATCGCTGCCACCATCGAAGGCGAGACGCTCGACCCGCTGTTCGACACAGGCGCGACGGTCGCTAAGGGCCTGCGACGAAATTACCTATGATCTCCCCGGCGGTAGAGTCGATGGGTTGATCAATAGAGAGACCTGAGCGACAGGCAGAACCTGTTCGCCGGCACTCCCCCTCCGAGCAAGGATAAAGCGAGTAGCCGGCCCCTCGGCCAGACGGGCCGGGAGAATGGAGCCTAGGGCTGCGGCCGTAGGCCAATGCCCTGGGTAAAGAGATTGACAACGCGGTGTGGCCTGAAAGCACGCGAGACCGTTGGCCCAGCGATTGAGTTCTCGCGGCCTTCCCAGTAACAAGGGGGTTCAGGCCCCGCTGGGGGCGGGGACAAGGTTGAATCCGAGTTCGGTGGCCATGCGACGCAGGGAGCGAAGGCGGCGAGCGCGGAAGCGCTCGTCGTAGGCCGCTTGGCCGATGTCTTGATAGGGCTGTTTGCTCTTGAGCATGCGATAGAAGAGTTTGGCGATCTTGTATGCCGTGGCCGTGATCGCCTTGGGAGCCCCGATGCGAGCACGGAGTCGGCGGTAGAAGGCACCGAGAGCGG
>DATIOP010000436.1:0-2396 GCA_035472975.1 Gemmatimonadales bacterium | reverse complement strand
GAGCGAAGCGAGGAATCCCGATCTTCACGGTTCGCGGGTCCGTTGGTTCGCCCGTCTCTCATCTTCCGTCTCCCGTCTCCCGCTTTTACCTCACCCCCTGTCCCCCAGGCGGACCGGCGGACAAACAGAGCGGACCGGCGGACGGGGACCGGAAGAGCTGAATCTCGATCTCATCTTTTCCGGTTCACCGTTCCCCCGTCTCCCGTCTCCCGTCTCCCGTCTCCCGCTCACCCCCTCCAGGCGCGTCGGCGATTTCCAGCCCAGCCTTCCGGAGCCCATCGATCTGGTGCTCGACGAGATCATGGTCGAACCACTTCCCAAGCTCGTCACGCACCGTTCTGGCGTAATCCGGCTGGAGCCTGAGGAGTTCACGGAGGGCCTTGCTCGCCGCCTCACGTTCCCCGAGCTGCCCGTAGGCGATGGTGAGTGCCTCGTGGGTCGCGAAGAACTCCGGCAAATTGATCTTGAGCGCCACGCTGAGCGCGCCCCGATAGTCGCCCTGGCGATACGCGTTATAGAAAAGCGGAAACCAGTACCCTCCCGGGTGACGGGGATTGAGCCGGGCGGCTCGTTCGGCCTGGGCGCAACCGTACTCCCAGTCGCCCGCATAGGCCATCATGCCGCCCAGCCCGGCGACGGTGGGACCGTTGAGGGGATTGAGTTCGATGGCCCGGTCCGCTGCGGTTCGAAACGCCTCGAACTCCTTGCGGAAGAACAGCGCCCGGGCGAGAGCGTTGTAGGCGAGCGCGCTCGATGGTGCGGCGTCGGCCGCCCGGCGCGCCGCCTGAAGTGCGCGGCCGAGCGGATCGGGCCGGGGGTTGAATCCGTTGGAGAACTCCTCGATGTACACCAGCGAGAGCATGCCCCAGGCCTCGGCATATCCCGGCGCTTCCTGGACAGCCCGTTCGAGATTGGCCCGCACCGCCGCGTGTTCCTCCGGGGTCATGCGATAGCCATACCCGAAACTCCTGAGCACTGCCTCGTAGGGGCTCAGCTGTTCGGGACTCTTGCTCCGGAGCGCTTCACTCAGGGTGCGCGGCAGGACGCCATGCGCGTCGGCCAGCGTGGACACGATTCGGGGAGCGAGATCGTCCTGCAGCGCGAAGATGTTCTCCGGCTGGAAGGGGCGATCGTAGGTCTCGGCCCACAGGTGGGCGGCGGAGTTTGCGTCGACCAGCTGGGCTGAGACACGGAGCGCGGAGCCAGCCTGACGGAGGGTTCCTTCGATCACGTAGCGGGCGCCGAGCTTGGCACCGATGGCGCGGACGTCCCCTGCCTCGCCGGCGAGTGGCAGCGTGGAGCTCTGAGCGATGACTCTCAAGTAGGAGAATCTCGACAGGCCGGTCACGATCTCCTCGGTCAGCCCTTCGGCGAGTGCCGTGATGTCGGGATTGCCGCCGGTGTACTTGAACGGCAGCACCGCGACCCAGAACTCCTCGATCGCGGCGGGTCGCGCGCCCGAGGATCGGCTGGGAGCCGCGAGAGCGTCGCGCAACTGCTCTGCGGTCGCGAACCGATCGGCCGGCGCCTTGGCTAATGCCCGAGTGATCGCGGCCTCGAGCGCCGGCGGTACCGTCTCCCTCAGAGTGGAAATCCGGGGCACCGGCTCCCGGAACCGCTTGGCGATGATCGCCTGAGCGGTGAGCCCGGTATATGGGGGCTCGCCGGCCAGCATCTCATAGAGTACGCAGCCCAGCGAGTAGAGATCGCTCCGGCCGTCGAGATCGCTCTCCCCCACCGACTGCTCGGGGCTCATGTAAGCGGGGGTCCCGACCGCTAGCCCGGTCTGGGTCAGCTTCTCCGCCCCGGCACTCGCCACCGCGCGCGCGATCCCGAAGTCCGCCACCACGGCGTGCCCCCGTTCCAGCAGGATGTTTTCCGGCTTGATATCGCGGTGAATGACGCCCTGGCTATGAGCGTAGCCGAGGGCCTCGGCCATCTCGCGGGTCAGGCGCAAGGCCTCATCCAAAGGCAGCTGCTTGTCGCGGGTCAGCCGGTCGCGGAGAGATTCGCCCTCGACGAGCGGCATGACATAATAGAGGAAGCCCTCGGACTCCCCGGAGTCATAGAGCGGCAGGATGTGGGGATGCCGCAGGTTAGCCGTCGTGGTGATCTCGCGCAGGAAACGCTCCGGCCCCAGGGCGGCGGCCAGCTCGGGACGCAGGACCTTCACGGCGACTTTTCGGCGGTGCTTGAGATCCTCGGCTTGGTAGACTGTGGCCATGCCGCCCTGTCCCAGCTCCCGCTCGATCCGGTAGCGGTCGGCGAGGGCGGCAGCGAGCGCGTCGAAGGGTGCGCTCACCGGGGCCTCGCATCCATCACCCAGATGTCGCTCTGCCGGTCCTGAATCGCGAAATACATGCGATCGCCACCGACCGACCACTCGGGCCGGTAGG
>DATIOP010000435.1:0-8790 GCA_035472975.1 Gemmatimonadales bacterium | reverse complement strand
ACTGGCATACGATGGGTGCTTGAGCCCGCCTTGGTAAGATCTTCTCCCTTAACGACGCTAACCCCCGTACCCAATTCGGGGCAGCGATAGTCCGGCCCCATCCACTTCGGGGGCCGCTGCCTCCCTGAGGATCCAGCGGAGGTAAATCGATGTCACAAGTGACGAACGCGGGGCCCATCAGGATGAAACCGGCTGCTTCGATGCAGTCGTTGAACCGGGTCTCCTACGGGACGGTCAACGTGGACGGGCTATCCATCGCTTACCGGGAGGCCGGACGCCCTGAAAGCCCAAAGCTGGTCCTCCTGCACGGCTTTCCGGCGAGTTCCCATCAATACCGCAACCTCGTCCCTGCCTTGGCCGACCGGTTCCACGTCATTGCTCCGGACTATCCGGGCTTCGGGCTGAGCGACCGGCCTGATCCGGAAGCCTGGTCGTATACCTTCGACCATTTGTCCGAAGTGATTGAGCGATTCCTCCAGCTCAAGGGCTTCTCGCGTTACGGACTCTACGTACAGGACTACGGCGGCCCCGTCGGCTTCCGCCTCGTCACCCGGAATCCGGAGGCGCTGGAGTGGCTGGTGATCCAGAATTCTAATGCCTACGAAGTGGGCTTCACGGCCGCGTGGGACGGATTGCGCGGCGCCCTCTGGAAGAACCGCACCCCCGAGACGGAGGCTCCGCTCCACGGCTTCCTCACGCCCGAGACGATCAAGACGATCTATCTCCACGGCGCGGAACAACCGGAGTTGATCAGCCCGGACAACTGGGAGTCGGATTCTGCGTTCATGCAACGGCCCCACGCGGTGCGGATCAATCTCGACCTGTTCTACGACTATCGCACCAACGTCCCGCTCTACCCGGCGTGGCAGCGTCTGCTTCGTGAACGGCAGCCTCGCACCCTGATCTTCTGGGGCCAGACCGACATCTTCTTCACCCCGGAGGGCGGCGACGCCTATCTCGCGGACTTGCCGGACGCCGAGCTGCACCGGCTAACAGCGGGGCACTTTGCGGTTGAGGACCACCTCGACTACATCGCAACCCACATGAAGCGGTTCCACGCGGCGCTGTAAGGGGTCTGGCGGGGCTGGCGATCGAATCCCGGGGTAGCGATTATCGACCCATGGGGTTGAAAGAAGGCGACCGGGATTCGACCGATTGGCTCCGCGGCTTGAACGCCGAGGGGCCAACCCGCGAGGCGGCGGTAACTCGCCTTCGTGCATTGCTCCTTCGGGTAGCCAGATCAGAGGCCGCCCGGCGGAGCGCCAGTCTGCCGGAGCGAGGGCGGGAGGAAGTGGATGACCTGTGTCACCAGGCGGCGAGCGACGCGGCGATGGCGATCCTCCGAAAGCTTCCTGAGTTTCGCGGCGACTCCCGGTTCACCACCTGGGCCTGCAAATTCGCCTTGTTCGAGATCTCGACTCGCCTCCGCCGTCACGCGTGGCGCCACCGGCAGATCGATACGGACGAGCAGGTCTGGGAGCGGCTCGCGGACTCGACTTCTCCGGTCCTCACCCGGTTGGAACATACGGAGACGCTTCATTCTCTCGAGCGCGCGATTCGCGATGACCTGACCGACCGGCAGCGCTTGATCTTCCAGGCGGCGGTGCTCGACGAAGTGCCGATCGACGTGCTGGCCGAGCGACTCGACAGCACGCGAGGAGCGATCTACAAGATCCTGCACGACGCGCGCGCGAGTCTCAGGCAGGCTATCGCGCGAAGCGAAGGCAAGGAGGAGCGGATATGAGCCGCGACCCACTTGAAGGATTGCTGGGCCACACCGGCCGCGATCCCGGCTGCGAAGCTGCGTTTGAGCAGTTCGACCGCTACTGCGACGCTGCCCTGCGCGGTGAAGACGTCGAGCGCGGATTCCCCGAGTTCATGAACCACGTGCGCAATTGCGCGGCGTGCAGAGAGGATGCCGAGGGACTCCTCGCCGCGCTGAGAGGTATAATGGAGGAGTAGGGCCGCCTCAAAAGCAAACGCAGAGGCGCTAAGGATAGCCTGCTCCGACTAGAACCCCGGCGGACGCTCCCCCATCACTCCCAGCTGCCGCTCCAGCGCGACGCCTACCCGCCCGAGAGTCCCCTCATCAAACAAGCGTCCGATCAGCGTGATCCCGTGTGGCACGCGCCGAGGCGGGTTGAACTTGGGCAACGGATTGGCGGGATCGGGCGCCCAATCGCTGCGGGCCTCGGCGATCTGGACGAATCCGGTGCGCATCGTGAGCGATGGATGTCCCGTGTTGTTCGAGATCACCAGCATTTCATCCCGCAAGGACGGGACGACGAGCAGATCCACCTCGGCCATCAGCCGCGCCATCTCCATCGCCACCTTGCGCCGCAACCGGTCGGCCTGCACGAAGTCGACGGCCGAGAGGAAGCGGGCCTCGCGAAACAGATTGGGCCACGCGTCAGGCACCTGGACCTTGAGTTGATCGGCTTGACCACTGAGTGTCAGCTCCTCAAAGGCCGCGGCCGCCTCGGCGAAGAGAACCAGATTGAGAGAGTCGTAAGGCCAGTCAGGGAGCGAGACTGCGGTCGGGACCATGCCGAGTTTCCGGAATTCGTCGAGGGACGCGCGATCCACATCGGTGGCCGGACTCTCTTTCATCCATGAGTCTATGTAACCGACCTTGAGTCCCTTCACCGAGGCGCCGGCATCGAAGTCGAGTTTGCTGGGGACACTGGCGACATCACCGGCATCGGGACCGGTGATCGCCTCAAGCACCAGCAGAGTGTCTTCCACACTCCGCGTCATCGGCCCGAGTTTGTCCAGCGACCAGCAGAGCGTCATCGCGCCGGTCCTTGCCACCCGCCCGTAGGTGGGCCGGAGGCCGTTGATGCCACAGCGCATGGTCGGACTCACGATACTGCCCCCCGTCTCGCTTCCGATCGAAAAGCCGACCAGGCCTGCCGCCGTCGCGGCACCCGGGCCCGCGCTCGACCCCGAGGCGCCCTCTTCGAGCACCCAGGGATTCATCGTCTGGCCCCCGAACCAGATGTCGTTGAGGGCGAGGGCGCCCAGACTCAGCTTCGCGATCAGCACCCCGCCGGCCGCCTTCAGCCGCGCCACGACGGCAGAATCCGCGGTAGGGACCCGGTTCCTGAACGGGTCCGCGCCCCAGGTCGTCGCTATCCCCGCGGTATCGAGCAGGTCTTTGACGCCATAGGGGATTCCGTGCAGCGGACCGCGGTACTTTCCCGCGGCAATTTCCTTGTCCGCCTGGCGCGCCGCCGCGAGCGCTCCTTCCTTGTTCAGCGTGATGATGGCGCGAAGCTTGGGATCGAACTTCTCGATGCGGGCGAGATAGATCCCCGTCAGACGCTCGGACGCCAGCTTCTTCGACTGGATCCAGCGAGAGAGTGCGGTGACCGGCGAAAAGGCAATGTCGGCGTCGTCCGAGGGGAGTGGTCCTTGATGCGCACCGCTCCGAACGACCCAGTCCCTTTCAGGACCAACCGCGATTCCCGGTAGTGCCGGATCCCACCGCGTCGCGGGCGAGAGTGTCGGCTCGAGTGCGAGCTTCCGGGGTCCCGTCCGCCGCTCCAGCTGGGCAGCCATCGACCGGCGCCAACTCTTGACCGCCATATTCCGCTGCTCCGGCGTCATCGTCACCTGCATCAGCTTCTCCGCCTCGGCAAATGTCCCGGCGGAGACTTCGGGTCCGGTTTCCGGCGCCGTCCCGAAGGTCGGTGGTGCTCCCGGAGTCGTCGGGGTTGAGGCGGCTGGTGTCTGCTCCTTCTTGTTGCAGCCGGCGATGGCACCGAGGATGATGGGCGCCTGGATCAGGAATTGGCGACGAGTGTTCACAAGAACCTCCACGGGGACGAGTAGCCGGGGCGGCCAAAGGTGAAGGGCCCGAGGAGGGAGCGCCAGAGGGGAATCGTGTGTTACCTCGCTGTCGCCCCGCCCGGCATTCCACTAGCTTCTTGTCATGATCCCTCTTGCCAGGTCCAAGCACCACATGCCCCGGAGGAGCCGGGGAGGATTTGTGGCTGTCCTGATGCTGGCGAGCTTCATCACCGTGCAGTCGTCGGTGATCTGTGCCCTGGACTGCCTCAAGCACGGCCACGTCGCTGTGACGATGTCGGGCTCTCACCACCACGGCCAGGCCTGCCACGACGGCCCGCGCCTTCGTAACGAACCGCTGAACTCGGGACCTCTCGCGGAGATCTTGCCCGCGGGCTGGCTCCCGAGCCTTCCGGTCGCCCCGTTGTTTGCGTTAGTCACTGGCCCGGCCTCCCTGGCCGAGCCGCAGCACGTCGTTCGAGCCGAGCCCCCTCCGCCGCGCCCAGTCTGAACCTCCCAGCAGGACAATGCATCCTGATCGTCTGACGGCCACCCGCGGATGTGCGGGAATTTGGCCGTGCCATCTCAGCGTGAGGTCTGAATGCGGTGCATCCTTTTTCGGAGCGTTTCCGCGCTCCTGATACTCGGCGGAGTGCTGGGCTCGCAAACCCTGCGGGCGCAGCAGCCAGCCGATACGGTTGACAAACCGATCGATCTCGGCGGCCAGCCGGGATATCAGGGTGACATCGACCGTTTTCCCCTCCAGATCACCGGGTTCGGAATCGGTGATTACAGCTATGATGGACGCACCGGCGACAATTCGTTTTCGTCCAGCAAGATCGGTATCAGCGCATTCCGGGAGATAACCGACCACGCCTACGTCTTTGGGCAGCTGACCACCGCGCTCGAGGAGGACGAGGCAACGGGAGAACTCGCGACTACCACCGACATCGACGCGTTTCTGGTCTCCGCGGTGATCCCCGGCGCCTCGAATCTGAGTCTGACGTTCGGGAAATTCGACGCCCCAGTCGGATTCGAGCGGGATGACGAGCCGCTCAATTTTCTGGCCAGCACCAGCTTCAATTTCGAGCTGGGCCGCCCGGTCAAGATGGTCGGACTCCAGGGCACCTGGACCGCGAGCCCAGCGGTGGCAGTCTCAGGATTGTTGTTCAACGGGTGGGACAGCGACATCGACCCCAACAAGGGGAAGTCCGGCGCCCTCCGTTTCGACCTCTTGCCGAGCGAGGAGGTGAGCCTGGGCGTGACCGGACTATACGGCGTCGAGGGCGACCAGGGGGCCACCAACTCGCGTTACCTGGTCGATATCGACTACGCCTTTCAGCCGGCCTGGAACTGGGTGGTGGGTGGCGAGGCCGGCCTGGGTGGCGACAAGGACGTGCTTCCAGGCGGGGGCACCGCAACCTGGAAAGGCGGAATGATCACGGTCTTCCACCAGCTGAGCCGGCACTGGGGAGTGGCCGCGCGAGCCGAGGTCTTCCGGGATGACGACGGAGTGCGCTCCGGAGTGGCCCAGACTCTCGAATCCTACAGCATTGCGCCGCTGTTCTCGCTCGGCGTAGGCCGGGACGGAATCTTCGCCAACGTGTCGCATAGCAGGATACGGATCCCGAGGCTCCAGCTCCGAGGGGAAGTGCGGGTCAACCACTCGAGCGATCCGTTCTTCGACACCAGCAATGGGCCGGACAACTGGAACATCGAGTACACGATGCAGCTGGTAACCACCTTCTGAGGATCCTATGGACCTCTATCGGCTGAGCGACGCACCGAGATCGGTGAAGCTGACGGCAGTGCTTTTTCTGCTGGTGCTGGGGTACGCCTACGTCTTCGCCTTCCTCATGGTGAAGACCTGGGCGGGCCTCAGCCCCAGCCAGGTCCAGGCGACCTATGTGCCGGAGAAGGCAATGGACATGTCGGCGATGCCGGAACACTCGGCGACTACCGAGGCGCCCCTCGACCTCTCTACCGTGCCGGAGATGAAGCACACAGTGGATACCGCTCTCCTCATTCAGGACAGCCACATTCATATCATGATCTACGCCATCGTCGGCGCGCTCGAGTCGCTCATCATTCTCGGGCTGGGCTGGCCCGCATGGTTTCGTGAGTTGATGATCGTCGGCGCCTTCGGTTTCGGAGCGCTCGACTTTGTCGGTCAATGGCTGATGAATTTCCATTTCCCCGGGTTTGCCTGGCTGACCATCGCCTCGGGCTGGGGCATGGCCCTGGTGTACCTCATCGTACTGGTCGGGACGCTCGGTTCGGTGTCCCGCCGGCGTACCGCCTGAAGGAGTCTCTCATGCAGCTGAATTCTCTCCTGGTCCTCTCGGTCGCCCTGCTGTTCGGCGCCCGGCATCCTACTCCGACAGTGGTGCTGGTCCCGCAGACCGACGCTATCAGAACTGCGCTGCCGGGCGCGAAGCAGTTCTTCGTCCGCACCGTCACGATCGGCCAGGACGACCTCGCTAGAATCCAGAAGGACATCGATTACTCCCCCCAGGACCCCAATTTCAAGTTCTATCTCGGCAAACGGGAGGACGGCTCGCCGGCGGGCGTGGTGCTCTTTCCCCAGGTGAACACCCTCCATGGGCCCCTCGAAGTGGCGCTCTCGCTCACTCCGGATGGCAGCGTGGCCAGCGCGGTAGTCACGAAGGCTACCGTTGAGACCAAGCCCTGGGTCCTCGATGCCGTCAGGGGTGGGTTGATGAAGCGGTTCCAGGGTGCGAAGTATGGCGAGGATCTGGGCAGCCGGGTCCAGGAGGTTTCCGGCGGGTCGATGGCCAAGTGGCAGGCCCAGGTCATCGCGACTGCGGTCTACGATGGCCTGGTGTTGCACCACGTGCTGTTCAAGGAGTGAAAGCTCCCGGCCTCGGGGAGGGCTTCTCGAGGCGGCATGCACTCGGAGGCTTGCTCAAGCTAACAGCTAACAGCTAACGGCTGACGGCTGACGGCTGACGGCCCCGACACTGCTCAGTGCGGCTTGAACCCGTACTTGGCGAGCTCATCCGCCGACATCTGGATCACGTCGATGTGCAGGGTGATCGGGGTGAGCGGCTGGTCGGTCGAATCCTTGGGCACCGAGACGATCTTTTCGACCACATCCATTCCCTTGAACACCTGCCCATAGACGGTGTAGTTGTCGTCCAGTCGCTTGAGTCCGTCCTTGTTGGCCACGATGTAGAACTGGCACCCTGCCGAGAGCTTCTCCGGGTTGTCGTCTCGCCCCGCCCCGACCGCACCGTAGACGTGTCGCAGGCTGTCTTTGAACTCCGGCGCCAGGTTGTACGGTGATCCCTTGAACCCTTCCGGCGTATCGGGACAGCCTCCTTGGGCCACGAAGTTCTTGATCACCCGATTGAACGTCAGCGAATCCCAATAGTGCTCACCTGCCAGCTTGATGAAGCTGTCCCGGTGATGGGGCGTCTCGGGATATAGATAGAAAAGGATTTCGCCCAGCGGGGTCTGGATCCGGCCAACTGGATACTTCGGAGCGGTGGCAACCGATGGAGAAAGGAAGGTTCCGATGGTGAGCAGGAAAAGCAGTCGGTACATAGTGTCTCTCTCGCCTGAGTAACTCGCCGGTTGTTGGGTCAGAAGGTCCCACTAGAAATGAAAGATTGCAAGCGGGAAGCTGCGACAAACTGACCTGTAATGGCATGGACAAGGAGGCATGCTGTAATGTCTCGTCAGCCGTCAGCAGTTAGCCGTCAGCCATAAGCCAGAAGCTCCGGGTTACCCAGGCGCTTAAGGCTGATGGCTGACGGCTGACGGCTGACGGCTAACGGCTAACGGCTAACGGCTGACGGCTAACGGCTGACGGCTACCTCAATACCCCAAGGAAACCGGCCCGCCCAGGGGACTGGAGGTGTCTACGGAACCGCTGTTCAGTACTCCTGACGGGCCCGAGGCACCCCACCAATTGCCAGTCGCGTCCACCGACGCGTTTGCCTGGTTCATGATGCCGATACCATTGCCGGTGATGTTGCACCCGTTGATGCTCACCGGTCCCGCACCGCTCAACACATAGATCCCACCGGTGCTGTTGGCGATCTCACACGCCGTGAGCACCGCGCCAGCCGCTTCGATCGATATGCCGCCAGTGTTGGTCACTCGGGCGGAGAAATCCAGCACCGCCAACGGTGCCAAGGGGCTGCCGAGCCGCGCACCCGCGTTGCCGGCCGGCCCACCAACGTTGGAGATGTTGGTCGTATGAACGAACGACCCTGACGCGATGATCCGGACCCCGAGGCCCGCCATCTCGGTGATCGTGGAGTTCTCAATCTGCAGAACGTGCCCGGCACTGAGGCCGATTGCACCAAGTGACCCATGGTCCAGCACGGCGTTGGTGATGGTACTTGGCTGAGCAGGAGCACCGTCGAACCGGAGGCTGCCCCAGGGCTGGGCCAGGTCCATCGCGGTGAAGGTGGCGGGCGCCCCCGCCCCGCCCGCCGAGAGCCGGCCGCCGTGGTCAAGGAGAATACTCTGCAGCGGTCCGAGGCAGACTGTCGTGCCGGCCGCGACTGTGATCAGTCCGTTCTGGGGGGTATTGGCGCCGTTTGGCAACACGATGGTGCCCCCGGCGCTTGTCCATGTTTCCGTTTGGGCCAGCCCTCCGCTCAGGTATCTCCCGGGAACGCAGGCGGGATTGGTAACACCGACCGCGCTGATGTTGACGGAGAGCGGGGTCGAGCTTCCTGGTTCGGTGTACTCCGCCTTGAGGTATTGGAGTCCGATTGTGGAACCCAGAGTCCAGTTGACGGTTGCGACCCCGGTGTTGGTCGTCTGACTGGTCGCCGGGACATTCCCACCGCCTCCGATGACGGTCCAGTCAATAGTCTGGTTGTCGATCTCGGTGGCGCCGGTCAGCTCCACCTGGATCTGGACCACACCGTTGGTGAGACCGGCCTGCTGGTCCTTGGCCGCGACGACGGTCAAGGTCGACCCGCCGATGCCGGTACCACCCCCACCGCCACCGCCGCTATGGAC
>DATIOP010000434.1:0-5703 GCA_035472975.1 Gemmatimonadales bacterium | reverse complement strand
GGCGGGCCCAACGGGTCGCGGGGCGGCTGCGCCACGGCACGGTCTGGATCAACGACTACAACACGTACCTGCCGCAGGCGGAGTGGGGCGGGTTCCCGCGCGAGGGGCGCGGAGACCTGATCTGGGAGAATGAGGTGTGGGTAGCGCCCGCCAAGGGGGGCGCAGGGCGCAGCCTGACTCGCGCGCTCGACCGAAATCTGTTCGGCGCCCAGTGGATGCCCGACGGGAAATCGCTGCTGATCGCGGGGAACGATCGCACCAGCGTCGGTGCGTGGATTCAGCCGCTCGACGGGCCGGCGCGCCATCTCGACCTGGGTGACCTCGTGATCAACGGCGCCTTCGGTTACGACATCGCCGTCGCGGAGAAGAGTCCGGTCATCGCCTTTACCGCGACGGCACCCAACCGTCCCTCAGAGTTGTATGTAATGGATGCGCCGACCGGGAAACCGCGGCGGCTGACCGATTTCAACGCCTGGGCCCAGGACGTTGCGTGGGGCGGAATGGAGCGAGTCACCTGGAAGTCTGAGAACTTCGAGTCGGACGGCGTCCTGGTGTTGCCGCCGGGATATTCCAAGTCGAAGCAATATCCTCTCGTACTCCTGGTTCACGGCGGGCCGCAGTCCGCGTCCAAGCTGCAGTTCTCGGCACTCGCTCAACTCATGGCGGCTCAGGGCTGGGTCGTGTTCCAGCCCAACTACCGCGGCAGCGACAACCTCGGCAACGAGTACATGGCCGCTATCGTCGGCGACGCCGGTGCGGGGCCTGGACGGGACGTCATGACCGGGGTTGCCATGCTGCGGAAACGATCCTATGTCGATCCCAAGCGCACTGCGGTCACCGGCTGGTCCTACGGTGGCTACATGACCAGTTGGCTGATCTCCAACTACCCGGAAGAATGGCAGGCCGCGATGGCCGGGGCACCCGTCACGAGCTGGGAAGACCAGTACAACTATGGGGACGGCAGCATCACGGTTCGCTACCTGTTCGGCGGCTCACCTTGGACAGACGGTCGGATCCAGGCCTACCGGGATCAGTCACCCATCACTTACGCGACGAAGATCAAGACTCCCACCCTCGTCATGTCCAACATGGAAGACTTCCGGGTTCCACCGACCCAGGCCTTCATGCTGTATCGCGCGATGAAAGACAATGGAGTCGAGACCGAGTTCATCGGGTTCAGAGGAAGGACCCACGCCTCGGCCGACCCGGTAAACTCGAGAGAGCGGGCTCGACTCTGGGTGGACTGGGTGAAGCGGCATTTGCCGGGGTCGACTTCGGTGCCGTAAGGCGGCTCGGCGGACCATGACGAAGCGGTTTTGTCGTTGCGAGGAGGTTGCGCAGCAACCGACGCGGCAATCTCACCCGTTTCAACCCCAGTAACGCTCGATCAACGCAATTGCCGCTGTTGCCGCAGAAAGGCCTTCAGAAAACGTGAATCGGGTGAGATTGCTTCGTCGGCCTTGCGGCCTCCTCGCAATGACAGAACTGAGTCGCCATTGACCATCGACTCTCGACTCACCACCGCCCTCGCCGACCGCTACCGCATCGAGCGGGAGCTGGGCCAGGGTGGCATGGCCACGGTCTACCTGGCGCAGGATCTGAAGCACGACCGCCAGGTCGCCATCAAAGTCCTCCGCCCCGAGCTCGCCGCGGTAATCGGGGCCGAGCGCTTCCTGAGTGAGATCAAGACCACGGCGAACCTGCAGCACCCGCACATCCTGCCACTGTTCGATTCCGGGGCTGCCGACTCTTTCCTCTTTTATGTAATGCCCTTCATCGAGGGCGAGTCTCTCCGCGACCGGCTGAATCGGGAGAAGCAGCTCCCAATCCCGGATGCGGTGCGGATTGCGACGGAAGTCGCCGGCGCGCTCGACTACGCCCACCGGCACCAGGTCATCCACCGCGATATCAAACCGGAGAACATCCTGCTGCACGATGGGCGCGCGCTGGTGGCCGATTTCGGGATCGCTCTCGCTGCGAGCAAGGCCGGCGGCAGTCGGATGACCGAGACCGGCATGTCGCTCGGCACGCCGACCTACATGTCACCCGAGCAGGCGATGGGTCAGCGGGAGATCACCGCCCGGAGCGACATCTATGCCCTCGGTGCTATGACCTACGAGATGCTGACCGGCGAGCCGCCGTTCAGCGGACCCACGGCACAGGCCATCGTGGCGAAGGTGCTCACCGAGGAGCCGCGGCCGTTGATCCCCCGCCGGCACACCATTCCCCCCGAGGTAGAAGAGGCCGTCCTGACCGCGTTGGAGAAATTGCCCGCGGATCGGTTCGATTCGGTCGCGGATTTCGCCCGGGCGATCGGCGGCGATGGCAAAGGAGTGCGCCCGCGTGGAAAGCGAAGGCCGGTCCCGGCTCCCCGCCCTACCCGTCAGCTCTACCTGGCCCTCGGCCTCGGATCAGTCGCGCTGCTCGCGGCCGGCTTCTTCGCCGGTTCGCGCTGGAGCGCGAGCAATTCACCCATCAAGGGACTCGGTGTATCCACCAAGGTCACTTGGGATCCTGGGCTCGAGATCGAGCCGGCGCTCTCTCCGGATGGTAAATACCTGGCGTACGCCGCCGGCAACACGACCAGCCTGCGGATCTACGTGCGGCAAGTGAGCGGGGGACGCCCGATTCAGCTCACCGAGGATTCGCTGGAGGTGCAGACCAATCCGTCCTGGTCGGCGGACGGCTCCCGAATTCTGTTCCTTTCCAACGGCGGGGTATTCAGCGCACCTTCCTCCGGCGGGGCGGCCCGACCGGAGATGCGGTCTTCACTCGGACAGCAGATCGTCTCCGCGGCCATGTCGCCCGATGGACAGACTCTCGGATATGCCGCAGGGGACTCGGTCTATCTGCGCGATGCGTCGGGGGCCGGCCGGCCGCTGGCCCGAGTGGTCGAGGCCTCGCTGTGCCAGTGGTCTCCCCACGGCGAACTATTGGCCTGTGCGTCGGGGAATTCCTTCTACTCCCGGGTCGGCGCCTTCTTCGGCAACCTGTCTCCCAGCCGGGTGACTGTGATCCGGGTGAAGGACGGGAGGACGACGACGGTAACTGACAGTACCTCCACCAATCAGAGCCCGGTCTGGTCTCCCGATGGGAAATGGCTGTACTACGTCTCGAGCAACCGGGGGCCGAGAGACGTCTTCGCGATTCGGATCGGGCAGGACGGCCGACCGATCGGCGACGCGACGCGGCTGACCGCGGGACTCGGGGCCCAGTCGATCGCGCTCTCTGGAGACGGGCGCCGGATCGCGTACGCCGCATACGTGGGAACCTCGAACGTCTGGTCGCTGCCGTTCCCGCCCAACGGCGAGACCCAGGCGAACGCCGTGCCGGTTACCAGCGGATCGCAGACCATCGAAGGCGGCCGGCCCTCGGTCGACGGCACCTGGCTCTACTATCCATCAGATGTCAGTGGCAACTCCGAATTGTACCGGATGCGGCTGCCCCATGGAGAGCCCGAGCAGTTGACCACCGATCCCAGCGACGATTTCTCCCCCAAACCTTCGCCTGATGGCCGTGAGCTCGCCTTCCACTCGTGGCGCGCGGGCACCCGCGACATCTATGTGCTCCCGCTCGATGGTGGACCGATACAGCAGGTAACCTCCACCCCACTCCAGGAGGCAGGGCCCGACTGGTCGCCCGACGGCCGAGCGCTGGCCTACAACATATTTGGCCAGCCGGGAGGCATTCGAGTCGTGCGGCGGAATACGGCCGGCGTTTGGGGCACGCCCGTGGAGCGAACCTCGGCTGGGACCTTGGCGGAGTGGTCTCCCGACGGACGCTGGATCGCTTATACCACCACATTTCTGGGTGGCTCACTCTTCATTGTTGGTCCTGATTCCGGGGCGCCCCGGCTGGTCCTGGATTCCACCAATACCTGGGGTATCCGGGCACAGATGGCACAATGGAGCCCGGACAGCCGGACCCTCTATTTCAAGTCGGGAGATGCCAGAGGGAACGCCGCCATCTGGGCTATTCCAGTGACCGGAGGCACCCCGCGTCTGCTCATCCGTTTCGACGATCCCACTCGTCCCGCTTCTCGCCCCGAATGGTTCATCGCCAAAGGCCGGATGTATTTCACGATTCAGGATCGGCAGAGTGACATCTGGGTGATGGAGGTGCGGAGGTGAAAGGGGACCGGAGACGTGAGACGTGAGATGATCAGCAATCGGCAATCAGCAATCAGCAATCCCTGACCCCTGACACCTGACCCCTGACACCTTGTCCAACATCCCGCCGTCCCTAACGGCTGCTCTCGCCGACCGCTACAAGATCGAGCGGGAGCTGGGCCAGGGGGGCATGGCGACCGTCTATCTCGCCCACGACGTCAAGCATGACCGCGAAGTAGCGCTCAAGGTCTTGAAACCCGAGCTGGCCGCGATCCTGGGGCGCGAGCGTTTCCTCAATGAGATCCGTCTGACGGCCAAGCTGGACCATCCCCACATCCTCACGCTGATCGACTCGGGGGAGACCGGCGGGTCCTTCTGGTACGTCAGCCCTTATGTGCGCGGGGAATCGCTTCGGGCTCGGCTCCAGCGGGAGCAGCAGCTCGGCATTGAGGAGGCACTCGCAATGACCCGGCAGATCGCCGCGGCACTGGACTACGCCCACCTGAAAGGCGTGATCCACCGAGACATCAAGCCGGAGAACATCCTGCTCCACGAAGGCGAAGCGATGCTGGCCGACTTCGGCATCGCGCTCGCGGTCAGGGAAGCCGGCGGCAGCCGGCTCACCGAGACGGGGCTCTCCCTCGGTACACCCCAATACATGAGCCCGGAACAGGCAACTGGGGACCGCGCACTGGATGCGCGGAGCGATGAATACTCTCTGGCCGCCGTGGTGTATGAGATGCTTGCCGGCGAGCCACCGGTAACCGGTCCCAATGCCCAAGCGATGATCGCCAAGCTGATGACCGAACGGCCCACTGGCTTGCGAGTGGTGCGCGACACGGTGCCGGTCGGGATCGAGACTGCGGTGGCCAAGGCACTCTCGAAGGTTCCGGCCGACCGCTTTGGAAGCGTCAGCGCTTTTTCGGCAGCGCTTCAGGCTGGATTGACCGCGGGACCGGCTCCCACCAAGCGTCGGGGAGGGCTGGTAGCACTCGGCGTCGTTGTCCTGGCGCTGATGACCATCCTCGTTTCCCGTCTGACGCGCGGTACTTCACCTGAGCTTGCGCTGGGCCGTTCCGATCAGCTCACCAGCGATCCCGGTCTTGAGATTTCGCCGGCCATCTCCCCAGATGGCAAACTCGTGGCGTATTCGGCAGGCACCAGCACCCGGATGCGCATCTTTCTTCGCCCGGTCGGCGGCGGCCGCACGATCCCTCTTTCAGATGACAGCGCGGCAGTGGAGACCGGGGCCCGGTGGTCGCCCGACGGCAACAACCTGCTGTTTCTCACCCGGGGCGGCGTCTCCGTTGCGCAGGCCCTCGGTGGGAGCTCGCGGCCCATCGTCGCCCCCGGCTCCGATATCGTTCGCTGCGCGGACTGGTCGCCCGACGGCCGGGAGATCGCCTTTGCCCGCGGCGACTCGATCCAGGTTGTGCCCCTGAAAGGGGGGACTGCCCGCCGGCTCGCGACTGGGTTCGGCCTGCATTCCTGCAGCTGGTCGCCCGACGGTCGCTGGATCGCTCTGGTCTCGGGAAACGCCGAGGCAGTGCGGCCGTCAAGGCAGTTCGGCAACCTCGCACCGAGCAACATTGTC
>DATIOP010000433.1:0-4021 GCA_035472975.1 Gemmatimonadales bacterium | reverse complement strand
GCTGGTATCGCCGCGCCCTGGAGATGTGTGGAGCGCGGGACGTGACGATGGTCGAGGAAGAGTGCCGGGCGCGGGGCGGGGCAGTGTGCCGCTATCGCGTGAAGTGGGCGTAGCGGGTCGGGAGTCTTGAGTCTTGCGTCTTGAGTCGAAATTCGTCCTCCCTTCTCCCTTCTCCCTTCTCCCTTCTCCCTTCTCCCTTCTCCCTTCTATACTCTCTTCTCGACCACCCCATATCCCATGGCGCGATTCAGCCACCGCACAAACGGCAGCAGCCTCCGGTAGTCTCCCTCCAGCGTCTTCGGTAGTTGCCGGCTCAGCACCTGGGTTCGCGGGATGCTGCGCCCCATTGTGAACGACTGAAAGCGCAGCCAGCGAGACGCTGGATGATCCGGCTCGAACCCGCGGGGCGGACGCTTGAGTACCGCCTCCTCATCCAGAGCACCGAATCTCCTCTTCATCGCGGGGGCCAGCATCGTCCGCTCGAAGCCGCGCTGATCGTCGGCGATCGCGTCCCGCAGCTTTTGCAATACGGGACGGGGCGGCATCCAGATCCCCGCGCCGAGAAAGCTCCCTTCCGGAGCCAGGTGCAGGTAGAACCCAGCACCGCCATGCGCTTCGGAGCCGACGCCCTTTCCCGCGTCCCGGTGAAAAAACCAGCACGCCGCGTGAGTCTTGTAGGGCGACTTGTCCTTGGAAAACCGGACGTCGCGATAAACCCGGAACATCGAGAGTCGTGGATCACCCACAAACTCGGGCGCAAACCGGGCGAACCGAACGTCCATCTCCTCGATCAGTGCCTGCAACGGTGTTTTCACGTGCAGCTCGTAAACCGGCCGATTGGCCAGAAACCATTCCCGGTTGTTGTTCCGCTTGAGGCGACCGAAGAAGCCCATCAGGGAGGGACCGAATCCGCGGAATTCTGATGACGTGGGGATGGTGCCGCGACCCATGATCACCTGTTCCTTCTCGACGCGAGAGAGCCGCTTCAGGGACCATTCCCTGCGCAGGGCGGCACTGCGGTCGGCCACGACCTCCTGGTACACCACTTCGAGCGGTGCCCGTCCGCGAGTGTACGCCGCACCGCGACCGTTCCGGTGCAGCTTGAGCCTTCGCCCCAGATCGTTGGTGGCGCCGGTGTAGAGCGATCCATCGCGGCAGCGCAGGATATACACGGTCCAAGGCATGGTCAAAGGTGGCAGGTGCAAGCGCCACCTTCAACGGAGCCCCCACCACCGACTAGACTTCGGTCATGGCGCATTCGCCGGCCACGGCCCCCGCACTTCCAAGTCAGCGTACCCTCCTCTCGTGGATCTTCGCGGGGAGGTTGATGCTGGCCGTCGGCAACCTCGCCGGCGCGGCGCTGATCTGGACCTCCGATCCCTCCCGGGCCTTCATCATCAGCACCACGGTCAGTCTGGGACTGGTGGTGACGGCGTACGGGTACTGGGCTGTCTGGGTGCGGCGACGCCATCCGGGAAATGTCTTTCTCTTCTGCCAGGCCTTGGTGGACGTTGCGCTGGTGACGCTCCTGGTCCATCTGACGGGCGGGCCCAATAGCGCCTTCCCGGCGCTCTACATCCTGGTCACTTCCAGCTACGCGCTCCTGTTCTCCTTCGGACGCGGATTCCTGGTCGCGCTCACGGCGGCGTTGTTCTACTTTGCCGACGTATACTGGGGACACCCGGTGCGTCCGGGACTGGGCTTCTGGGGCCAGATAGTCATCATTGTGGGGTCCTACGCAGTTGTGGCCCTGCTGGCTACCCGACTTCGCCAGGCCGGCGCGGAGCGGGAATCGCTGCAGACCGAGTTGCGCCGGGCGCGACTCCAGGCCGATGACATCCTCCAGAACATCCGGTCGGGCGTGCTCACCATCGATGGCTCGGGCCGGCTCGCCTTCCTGAACCCAATGGGCGAGCGCCTGCTCCAGCTCGATGGGCCACGAATGACCGGACACCCGATCCTGGACACGCTGAAGCATCGCTCGCCGGAGATGTGGGCGGCTATGGTTTCTGCGATTCGTCACGGACGGAAGGTGAGCCGCAGCGAAGGGACGGTGCAGCACGACGATGGACGGGTGTTCCCGATCGGTCTGAGCACCACGACCTTCGATCGAGACGCAGACGGGCGTCCGTCGGTCACCGCTATTTTCACCGACATCTCCGATCTGAAGCGGATTCAGGAGCTGAATCTGCGGGCCGAGCGGCTCGAGGCGGTGGCGGCGCTGAGCGCGTCGCTGGCCCATGAAATCCGCAACCCGCTCGCCTCGATCCGCAGTTCGGTGGAACAGCTGGCGCGGACTGCACAGGCGGACGAGGACGACCGCTATCTTGCGCAGCTTATCGTCCGGGAGAGCGACCGGCTCAGCCGGCTGCTGAACGAGTTCCTGGACTTCGCTCGGGTTCGGGCAACCAAGTTTGCGCCGGTGGACCTGCAGGCGGTGGTGACCGCGGCGGTGCGTATGGTCCGCGAGCACCCCGACTGCAAGGCGGACACCGAGATTCGAGTTCAGGGCCAGCGGACTGTGCTGGAGGGAGATGAGGACCTGCTGTATCGCGTGGTGGTCAATCTGGTGCTGAATGCCGCGCAGGCGGCCAAGGGCCCGGCGGTCGTCACCGTCACCACTGGTCCGGCCAAGGTGGGAGATCTTCCGCTCGGTAACAATATTGAGCACCCGCTGCGGCTCGAAGTGCGGGACACCGGCCCCGGCATTCCCGAAGAGTTGCGAGATCGTCTCTTTGAGCCGTTCGTCACGGGACGCTCAGGCGGTAGCGGCCTTGGCCTCGCGATCGTGCAGCGTGCCGTTGAGGCGCATCGCGGCGTGGCCCTGGTTGACTCCGCGCCAGGGAAGGGCACCAAATTCACCATCTATTTCCCCGCTCGTCGCGCGTCGGAGGTCATTGAATGAGTCAGAAACCATCGGTGTTGGTCATCGACGACGAGTCGGGCATCCTCGATACGCTGCGGATCCTGCTCAAGAAAGAGGGCTTCGAGGTCCTCACCGCGCAGGGCGGAAAGGCCGGCCTGGACCAGATTCGCAGCGGCACCTACGACATCGTCCTGTCCGACGTGCGAATGCCGCAGGTCACCGGCATCGACATCTTGAACGCGGTCAGGGAGCAGGACCCGATGACGCCGGTCATCCTGATGACGGCCCAGGCCTCGCTGCAGACCGCGATTCAGGCAGTCAACCAGGGCGCCTTCTACTACATCCAGAAGCCGTTCGCCAACGACGAACTGGTCGCTATTCTGCGGCGGGCCTGCGATTACCGCGCGGTTCGGGTCGAGAACAAGCACCTGAAGCAGGAGATCCGCCGCCGGGACCGGACCGGCGTCGTCCGGCCGATCGGAAAATCCAAGCGGTTCAACGAAGTCCTCAAACTCGCCGAGCAAGTCGCTCCTACCGACTCGACCGTCCTGCTCACGGGAGAGAGCGGGACCGGTAAGGAAGTCCTCGCCCGTTACATCCACAGCCTCTCCAACCGGACCGATGGACCCTGTCTCTCGATCAACTGCG
Source organism: Gemmatimonadales bacterium (assembly GCA_035472975.1). Lineage (GTDB taxonomy): Bacteria > Gemmatimonadota > Gemmatimonadetes > Gemmatimonadales > GWC2-71-9 > DATBGE01. The sequence continues at coordinate 507 of DATIOP010000433.1, read as the reverse complement.
GCGCCCTGCCGGAAAACCTGCTCGAGAGCGAGCTGTTCGGGCACGTGAAGGGTTCGTTTACCGGGGCCGTGCGCGATAAGCAGGGACTCTTCGCGGCTGCCCGCGGCGGGAGCTTCTTCCTCGATGAGGTCGGGGAGATGCCACCCTCACTGCAGATCAAGTTGCTCCGGGTATTGCAGGAACGGGAAGCGATTCCGGTGGGAGCCACCGAGGCTATTCCGGTGGATGTTCGCATCATGGCAGCGACCAACCGGGATCTCGAAGAGGAGATGCGGAAGGCCACCTTCCGTTCGGATCTCTTTTATCGGCTCAACGTGATCGCCATCAACCTGCCTCCGTTGCGGGAACGGCGGGAGGACATCCTGCTACTGATCGAGTCCTTCCTGAATCACCTCGCCACGGAGCAGCAGGTAGAACCCAAGGCGCTCTCGGCGGACACTCTGGATGCGGTCATGGTCTACGAATGGCCCGGCAATGTCCGCGAGCTCGAGAACGCCTTGGAGCATG
>DATIOP010000432.1:0-7269 GCA_035472975.1 Gemmatimonadales bacterium | reverse complement strand
TGCGCTCTGTGAGCGGTGGGTCGAGTTGAAGGTCCTGGGCCACCCGAAGCGTCAGCCACAATGCGAAGAGTCCCTCGCGCCGGGGGCCCCGGGCACTACGGGCGAGGAGTGAGATCAGCTCGATTGCCGCCGGGTCCCAGCTGTTCATATGCTCAGCTCGGTGAGAGCGAGTTCGACTTCCGCAGGCGTGATCTCCTTCAGGCAGCGATGGTGCACCAGGGGACACCGTGGAGTTCCCTTGGCGCTGCAAGGGCGACATCCCAGGTCGCGTTGCAACACCGTCGCCCGCGCCCGGTAGGGAAAGAAACCGAAGGCCTGGACGGTGGGGCCGAACAGGGCAACGACCGGCGTGCCGATCGCAGTAGCCATGTGCATGACCCCGGTGTCTCCGGTAACTGCAACCGCCGCGCGCGCCAGCAGCGCCCCCGATTCCTGGAGTCCCAGTTGGCCGGCGGCCGAAGCCGCCGAGCCGTTGCCAGCCGCGGCCACGCCGGCGCAGAGAGCATCATCCTCCGGGCCGCCGATCACGGCGACCCGGGCTCCGGAGCCGGTTACCGACTCTACCAGCTTGCGCCAGTGATCCTGCGGCCAGCGTTTGGTGGCGTGGGCCGCGCCGGGGGCGACGACCAGCAGCTTCCGGTCTCCATTCAGGCCATTCTCTGACAACCAGCGTGCCGCATTCTCTTTGGCCGAAGGATGGAGATGCATTTCGGCCGGCGCCTGGTCCGGTGTCACGTCGAGGTCTCGGGCAGCCTCGAAGTAGCGCTCGGGTACCGGCAGGATGTCCCGGTAGAGGTTGCGTTTGTAGCGGATCAGGGCGCGACGCTGGCGCCGGCGGGCATCGAAGCCGCTCCACCGCCCCGGCACCAGCAGCCGAAGAACTCGAGACCTCAGGCTGCCGTGCAGGTCGAGGAGATGAGTGTAGTTCCTGAGTCGAAGCTCCCGGGCCATGGCCGCGATCGAATCCTGGGGGTCCAGGGTCAGCACATCGTTGAGATGCGGGTTATCGGAGAGCAGTGGAGTAAATGCGGACTTGGTCAGCGCCGTGATGGTCGCCCCTGGATGCCGGGCACGCAAGGCCCGGAGCAGAGGCGTGATGAGCAAGACGTCGCCGATGGAGCTGAAACGGACGGCCAGGATTCGCGGGTCGCTGGGCACCGGAATAAGCTAGCCTGACTCCTGCCCACCCGCCCGCCGGGGTGCGGCCTTGCCTATAATTCATCCATGCCTCGCCCGAAACGAATTCTCTGGGTCGACGATGAGGTCGAGACCCTTACCTCGCATACGATGTTCCTCGAGCAGCAGGGGTTCATCGTGGACAAGGCGGCGCACGGAGACGACGCTCTAGTCCTCCTGCAGCGCCAGCCCTACGGCGTAGTCCTGCTCGATGAGCACATGCCGGGTCGCCGCGGCCTCGAGCTGCTCCAGGCGATCCGGGGAATCGATCACGCCATGCCGGTCGTGATGGTCACCAAGAGCGAAGAAGCCGGCACGCTCAAGGACGCAATCGGATCCGAGATCGCCGACTACCTGGTTAAGCCGGTCAATCCCCGGCAAATCCTCAGTGTCGTGACTCGGCTTCTGGACGGGGACAGGATCCGCCAGCAGCGGCTCTCGCGGGACTTCGCGACCCGTTTCCGGGATCTGGAATCCCGTCGCGGTGCGCCGATGGCGTGGAGAGAGTGGATGGAGCTCGCAGCCGAGCTGGCGACCTGGGAGGTCCGGCTGGGCGAGGCGGACGAGCCCGGTCTCTCCGAGGCTCTGCGCACCCTGCAGATCAGCATGCGGCAGGATTTTTCCCGCTTCATCGAGCAGCACTATCCTCGCTGGCTCAAGGAGGGTGGGGGAGACCGGCCACCACTCAGTGTAGACATCGGCGCCGAGTTCCTCCTGCCGCTGTATCGCCAGCACGGCAAGGCGATGCTGGTCGTGGTGGACTGTCTCAGGCTCGATCAGTGGGAGGCCATTCGCCCACTGGTCAGCTCTCGCTTCGATATCGAGACGGCCTACTACTTCTCGATCCTCCCCACCGCGACTCCCTTCGCGCGGAACGCAATCTTCAGCGGCCTCTTCCCTTCGGAGCTTGCCACCCGCCACCCTGCGTGGTGGAAGGACAGCGACGACGCGAGCCTCAACGCGCACGAAGCGGAGTTGATGACCGAGCAGTTCAAGGATCTGACGGGTAAGCCGGTGCCGGTGCACTATGAGAAGGTCTTCACCGCCGCCGACGGTGAGGCCCTGCTGACTCGACTCCCCGCGCACCTCGCGCAGGAGGGAGTGACGGCGCTGGTCTTCAACTTCATTGATCAGCTGACCCACGGTCGGACCGAGAATTCGACACTGTTCGAGGTGGCGCGGGATACCTCCGCCCTTCGCAGTCTGACCCGGACCTGGTTCGAGCGTTCCTCTCTGTGGCACGCCTTGCGGGAAGCCGAGCGTCGCTCCGTGCCGGTGCTGCTTACCACGGATCATGGCTCGATCCACTGTCACACTCCGGCCACGGTCTACGCTCGCCGGGACGCGACGGCGAACCTGCGTTACAAGTTCGGAGAGGATCTTCGAGCCCAGGAGCGGGAGGCCGCGATTGCGGTGGACGACCTGACTGCATGGGGCCTCCCGCCGCGCACACCGGGGACCCGGATGCTGCTCGCCACCGGGGACCGGTTCTTCGTCTATCCCACGAAGCTCAGGGAGTATCAGGCGCGCTACCGGGGCGCGTTTCTTCATGGCGGCGTGACTCCGGAAGAAATGGTGCTCCCCATCGCGCTGCTCCAGCCCCGCCGTGGCTCGTAGTTCCTCCGCGAGGCATTCGCCCCGGCGCGGATCGACTCGCCGGCTGCTCGGGTACCTGAGGCCTTATCGCCTCCGCTTCTCCCTGGGTCTCCTCACCACGACGCTGGCATCGCTGCTGGATGGCGTCACGCTGGTCATCCTCATTCCGCTCCTGCAGCAGATCTTCGCGTCGGCTCCGCCCCCCGGTGGTGGGACCAAACTCGAAGCTCTGGTGGCCAACGTCCTCTCGCCGTTGTTGACAGGCGTTTCGCCGACGGCCGCGACGGTACGTCTGGTTCTGCTCCTTCTCGTAGCGCTCGTGCTCAAGAATGCCCTCGCTTATGTCTCCGGGCAGATCAGCGTGCAGATCCAGGAAAGCCTCGTCCGCGACCTTCGCACCCAGCTTTTCGACCACCTGCTGCGGCTTGATCTGGGTTTCTTCGAGCGGACCCGGAGTGGGCAGATCAGTTCCCGGGTCATGCAGGACGCCGACGCATCCAAGGGGGTTGTGAGCGCTGGCCTGGCGTCGTTTTTTCAGAATCTCGTGGTCATCTGCACCACCCTCCTGGTGCTGACCCAGATCTCCTGGCGCCTCACCTTGATCGCGCTGGCAGCCGCCCCGGTTCTGCTGGTGACCATCCGGGCGCTGCTCAAGCGGCTGAGACGCTACTCCCGGGCGCGGGCGGATGAAGCGGGAGAGATGACCGCGAGTGTCGCCGAGCGACTCGGCGCAGTGAAACTGGTGCGTGCGTTCGGCGGGGAAGAACGGGAAAGCAGGCGATTCCGCGAACAGGCCAGCCGTTACCGGCAGCGGACGGTGAGGGCCCAGCGCCTGGCAACGTTGACTGCTCCGCTGAGCGAGTTGTTCGGAGGACTGCTGCTGGTGCTCTTGATTGGAGTCGGGGCGACTCCGGCCTTCAGCGGCGGCGGTGCTCTGAGCCCTCAGGCGCTGATGGTATTTCTGGTCGCCGCGCTCAAGATGATGGCGCCGCTCAAGGCGCTCACCCAGTTCCCCAACCAGATGGCCGTGGCACTGGGGAGTGCCGAGCGGGTATTCGAGGTGCTCGATCTCCCCCTACCCGAGGCCGAGCCGCCGGGCTTGGCCGAGGCGCGATTCGCGCAGGCGGTCGTTTTCGACGGGGTCTGGTTCGAGTATGGCCGGTTGGGACGAGCTTCCGCGGCGCCGCACTGGGTGTTGCAGGACGTTTCCTTCGCCTTGCCGCGCGGCTCGATCGTCGCCCTGGTGGGACCATCGGGGGCGGGGAAGAGCACCATCGCCGAACTGTTGATCCGCTTTCGGGAGCCGACTCGGGGACGCATTCTGATGGATGATGTGCCGCTCGATACCTTGAGCCGGAGCTCGGTGCGTTCCCTGATGGGTGTCGTGGGACAGGATGCGGTGCTCTTGCACGATAGCGTCCACGCCAACATTGCCTACGGTCGCCCGGGAGCCAGTCGCGAGGACGTGGAGGAGGCTGCAAGAGCGGCGAATGCTCATGACTTCGTCACCCAGTTACCAATGGGCTATGACACTGTCGTGGGGGAGCGGGGAGCCCGGCTCTCAGGTGGTCAGCGGCAGCGGATCGCGATCGCGCGGGCCCTGCTCAAAGACCCCCCCATCCTCGTGCTCGATGAGGCGACCAGCGCCCTCGACCCCGAGTCGGAACGACTGGTACGGGAGGCGATTGACCGGTTGATGCAGCACCGCACTGTGCTGGTGATCGCCCACCGGCTGTCAACCATCCGGCACGCGGATCTGATCCTGGTGCTGGAGCACGGCCAGATCATCGAACGCGGCACCCATGACTCGCTCCTGGCCCAGGGCGGGCGCTATCGTGACTTGTACGAGGGCCACCGACTGGAACGTCCAGTGCGACGCGGGCGTCCGCCAATCCCGAGTCCGGAGTTCACTTCGTGAGCAGCTTCAAGGGAACGCGGGTCCTCTTCATCGGGCGGCAGGATGACAGCGTCCACGCCCACAATGGCTTGCGCTGTCGCGCGCTCGAACGACTGGGCTGTGTGGTGGCCACCCTCGATCCGGAGCAGGCCGGCTGGCTCGAACGGCTAGCCGGACGGGACTTCGAGGCGCGACTGGTGAAAGCGCTGGACAGCCACAAGCCGCAGCTGGTGATCGCGATGGGAGGCTTCGGGCTCGACGCCGTCTCCATCCGTGCAGTGCGAAGCGGATACTCCGCGCGCTGGGTGAACTGGTTCCCGGGCGATCTGCGGGTGGTGAACCCTGCCCGACAGCTGGCGCCGGCCTACGACCGCATGTACCTGACGGGGACCGATGTGACCGAGGAGGTGCAGCGAGGGGGCGTGACCCCGGCTGTATTCCTGCCTCTGGGTTGTGACCCTTCGGTGTACAAGCCGATGCGTGCCAAGGGCCCCTTCCGCGCCAATGTGGTCTTTGCCGGCGAGGCGACTCCTCGGCGGGAAACGCTGCTCAATGAGGTGGTAGAATTTGGCCTCGCGGTCTGGGGGGACAGCTGGAAGAAGACTTCGCTCCGGGACTACTGCCGGGGAGACCTACCTACCGTGGAGGACTACGTGCGGGCCTATGCCGGGGCCACGGTTGGGATCAATGTCCACCATGCGCTGGACGACGACCCCGCCCACCAGGGTCGAGGGTGCAACCAGCGCCTCTTCGAGCTCAGCAGCATCGGAGTGGCTCAAGTCGTGGATGCGCGAGCGGACCTTCCGCTCCATTTCGAGGACGGGCGGGAGGTCCTGGTCTTCGAAAACCCAGCGGAGCTCAAGGGCCAGGTCAAGCGCGCCTTGCAGCAGGACACCTACCGGGACCGGTTGGCGAATTCAGCTCGCCAGCGCTCCCTTTCCAACCACACGTACATGCACCGTATGTCCGCCATGCTTGCCGACGCCTTCGAGGAGCCGTCAAAGAGTTGATTCTGCTCAGGTTACCTCGTACCCCTTCCCGCTGAGAATCAGTTCCACGCGGTGCGCGTAGGTATGACGGGCCATCGCGTGCGCCCGCCCCGCTTTTGCGATGGCTCTTCGCTCGTCTGCTCTCACCAGAAAGTGACTGATTCGGGCCAGCATCTCTTCGGTTGAGTGGAACCACGCACAGTGCTCGCCATCGCGCGCGAACTGCTCGATTCCCGTGCTGTACTCTCCCAGGAAAAAGCCTCCTGCTCCCAGGACCTTCCAGATCCGGTTGGAGCTGGAATACCCTCCCAGAGCCTGTTCCGGATAGGCGTGAAGGCCGAGGCAGATAGCCGCCCCTGCGGTGGCTTGAGTGAAGGGGAGGCCTCGAGTCTCTCCTCCAACGACAGGAATTCCCGCTGGAGGGGGTGTCCAGCCGGGTCCGCGTACCTGGAGCCGTGCCGACCCCGCGATTCTCCGAAGCGGTTCATGCCGCGCCAGGTACTGGCCCGACCCTACGAAGGACACTTCACAGACAAACGATTCCGGAACTTCATCCGGAGGCCTGTCGACCTCCGGGTCTACACCCTGAGGCATGAAATAGACCTTGCCTACTCCTGCCGCTCCCAGATGGCCGACATGCTGGGTGGAGCTGACGAAGGTGGTTCCGGCGAGCCGGGCCACTTTCACGGCGTCGGGGGTGAGCAGGTAGTCGAAATACCAGAAGGCGGTGGGGAACCGTTCGGCGATGCGGGTGAGGTAGTGCTCTCCGAGACGAATCGCGCGGACTGTCAGGATCACGAGGTCGGGACGAAACCATGCCATCCGACGCCAGAGCAAAGGCGGCGCAAGCGGGCCGAGCCACTGGCTCGTACCCGGCACGTTGAGATGGAGTGTCTCGCAGCCGAGGCTTCGGCAGGCGCGCGTGATGGATGCCTCGGTCTTGAGCGGGCTCCCGGCCCCGACAACCGCCACACGCATGCGGTATCTTACCGAACCCATGCCCCAGATGCGACCTGTCGCTGACTCTGCTCGCGAGCCCCCGCGCACCTCGGGAGACGGGTTAAGAGTCCTTCAGGTAATCCAGCAGCCCGGCGGCACCGGAGCCTCGCTCTCGACTCTCCATCTCAGCATCGGGCTTGCCGAGCGGGGCGTGAAGATTCGATTCGCTTGTCCCGTCGGTTCGGAATTGGAAGAGGATGCGCGAAGCGCCGGACTGGAGGTGGACGCGCTTCCCTTTGCCCGCCGCGGCCGGCGCCACAACGCGGCCCTGCTTCGCGATCTCCTCGCCCGCCATCCGGTGGACGTGGTCAACTCCCACTCCGCTCGAGACCGGAAGGCGCTGACCTGGCTGGGGCTCAGTCGCCGTCTCACGGCCTCCCTGGTTGTCACCCGCCGCCAAATGCCGCGGAGTTTTTACCTCGAGAACTGGCTTTCAGGCCGAGTCGCTTCCCGAGTGATCGCCGTGAGTCCTGCCGTTGCCGAAGCACTCGCCCGCCGGGGGATTCCGCGCCGAAAGATCGCCGTGGTGCCTAATGGCCTGATCGCCGCAAGGGTGGACCGTCCGCTATCGACCGCTGAGGTGGAGGCCTGGCGGGGCCGCATCGAGTGGGA
>DATIOP010000431.1:0-1542 GCA_035472975.1 Gemmatimonadales bacterium | reverse complement strand
GTGAGTCGCGAGGGCTCACCCGACGATGCCCCCGAGCGGGTCAGGTTGACTTGGTATGCATCGCGCCCCCCGTCGCGAGAGGACAGGTAGAGCAGGGATCTCCTCCCAGTCCAGGCGGGACTGACGTTCAGGAACTGGTCGTCGGTCACCCGAATGGGTACGCCACCGGCCACCGGAGCTATCCAGATGCTGCTTGGCGCGAAGTTCCCCAGGTCGCTGGAGTTGATGTACTGGAGGTTGCCCGAGACGTAGGCAATCCAGCGGCCATCCGGCGACCAGGAATAGGAATGCACCTCCCAACCCACGGTGATGAGTCGCGGCGCTCCGGCATCCAGAGGCTTGGCGAAAATGGAGTCGTGGGAGGCAAACGCGAACGACTTCCCGTCAGGCGCGATGGCCACTCCGCGGGGCATAGCGCTGTCCGCCATCAGGAGACGGGAACTTCCGCCCAGCGCCGGCACGATCTCGATCCCGCGCGGCGATATATAAAGGATGCGCTGACCATCAGGCGTCCAGGCGGGCCAGCGCCCGGTCCCGCCGGCATCGCGCACGACCGCGATCGGCACCCCTCCTTCGACCTGCCGCACCATTAACGCGCCCGTCGAGCCCGAGTAGGCGATGAATTTCCCATCGGGGGAGAGCGCCGGATCTATCTCGAGTCCGGGATCGAGCGTCACCTGAGTCCGTCGTTGCACTTCGACTGGAGCAGGACCACGATGACGCCAATACCATATGCCGATCGCGCCGAGGGCGAGGATCGCAAGTGCGGCGAAGACTGGCGCACGGGAGCGCGGCGCAGAGACGACGCGAGTCCCGCCATCGCGAGGCGCAAGGGTTCCTCGTCCCAACGCTTCCGAGAACTGCCCCACCGGATTGAACCGGTCCGCCGGCGTCTTGGCCAGTGCTCGGTTCAGCGCCTCCGCCACCTCTGCCGGAACAGCGGGCCGCAACTGGGTGACCGATCGAGGTTCGACGGTGAGATGCTGCCGCACCACGGCCTCGACTGTTGGGCCCCGGAACGGCGGCTCGCCTGCCAGCATTTCGTAGAGCACGCAGGCCAGCGCGTACAGATCGCTGCGCCCGTCCAAGTCCCGATCTCCCGCCGCCTGTTCCGGGCTCATGTATGCCGGCGTGCCCACGGCGAGTCCGGTTTCGGTGAGACGCTCGCCGCCCGCAGCGCTGATGGCTCGGGCGATGCCGAAGTCGGCGACCACCGCGTGACCGCTGGTCAGCAGGATATTCTCCGGCTTGATGTCGCGATGAATGACGCCCTTGCTGTGGGCGTAGCTCAACGCATCCGCGACCTCCCGTGTGATGCGCAGTGCGTCATCCAGCGGGAGCTGCTTCTCCCGGGTGATCCGGTCGCGCAGCGACTCGCCCTCGACGAAGGGCATGACGTAGTACGCGGTGCCATTCACCTTCCCGGAATCGATGAGTCCGAGGATGTGGGGATGCTGCAGGCCGGCGGTGGTCTCGATTTCCCGCACGAAACGGTCGGCTCCGACGACCGCCGCGAGCTCCGGCCGGAGGATCTTGATCGCC
>DATIOP010000430.1:0-6938 GCA_035472975.1 Gemmatimonadales bacterium | reverse complement strand
GATGCCGTACCATCTCTCCCCCGGCTGGCTTCGGATCGATCCCACTTTTGCACCACTCAAGGGAAACCCGCGGTTCGAGCGGTTGGTGGCGGGGAAATAGACTCGGCGTCCTGAGCAGCAGCAGCAACAACAACGTTGTCGGCAAGGTCGTTGTCATCACCGCCTCAAAACAGGGAAGCCTCCCGCTCCCCCCGACGCTGTATCTTACCCACCATGACTGCACCCACGCTCCAGCACCGCCTCGACTCCGGCCTCATCGGTCGCTACACCATCGCGCGCGAGTTGGGCCGAGGAGGAATGGCAACTGTGTTCCTCGCCCAGGACCTCCGCCACGGCCGGGAGGTCGCGCTCAAGGTGTTGCGGCAGGAGGTCTCGGCCTCGATCGGGGCCGAGCGCTTCCTGCGTGAGATCAAGATGGCGGCGCGGCTCAATCACCCCCACATCCTTCCGGTGTACGACTCGGGCGAGGCCGAGGGGCTGCTGTTCTACGTGATGCCGAACATGGAGGGGCGTTCGCTCCGGGAGCACCTCGACCAGGAGCGGCAACTCGCGCTTGAGGAAGCCCTGCGTATCACCCGGGAAGTGGCATCGGCGCTGGACTACGCCCATCGCCAACAGGTGGTGCACCGCGATATCAAGCCGGAGAACATCCTGCTGCATGAGGGGTCCGCACTGGTGGCCGACTTCGGCATCGGCAAGGCGATGAGCGAGGGGGGATCCACCACTCAAACCGGCATGGCGATCGGCACTCCCGCGTACATGAGCCCCGAACAGGCCTCCGGCGAGAGTGGCATCGACGGCCGGAGCGATCTCTACAGCCTGGGGTGCGTGCTGTACGAGATGCTGACCGGTGAACCTCCCTTCACCGGCCCCACCCCCCAGGCGATCATCGCGAAGCGATTCGTCTCACCCATTCCCCGAGTGCGAATCACCCGCGATGTACCTCAGGAAGTGGACGAGGCGGTGAACCGGGCGCTGTCTCGGACCCCGGTGGACCGCTTCCCCACGGCCGCCGAGTTCGCCGAGGCACTGAGAGGGTTGGTCCGGGACGGCCGGCGCAGCACGCCAGAATCGGTGAAGAGCGCGACGCCGGTCAAGGCGGTTGCCGTCCTCCCGCTCACCAACATGAGTGCCGACCCCGAGAACGAGTATTTCAGCGACGGGATGACCGACGAGATCATCAATGCCCTGGCCAAGGTCCCCGGGATGCAAGTCGCTTCTCGTACCTCTTCCTTCAGCTTCAAGGGCAAGGAAGTGGATGTTCGGCAGATCGGGGAGAAGCTGGGCGTCACCTCGGTGCTCGAGGGCAGTGTGCGAAAGGTGGGGAATCGGATCCGAATCACCGCCCAGTTGGTCAACGTGGAGAACGGCTACCATCTCTGGTCCGAGACCTACGACCGTCAACTCGAAGACGTCTTCGCCATCCAGGACGAGATCTCCCGGGCCATCGTCGAGGCGTTGAAGGTCCGGCTGACCAGCGACCCAGGTCAGCTCGTGGCCCCGACCAAGAACATCGAGGCGTACAACCTCTATCTCAAGGGGCGCTTCTTCCTCAACAAATTCACCGAGCAGGGCCTGAAGAAGGGGCTGGAGTTCTTTCAGCTCAGCCTGCTCCAGGATCCGGGTTATGCGCGGGCCTATGCCGGCATCGCCGACTACTGGTGTGACGTTGCGGACGACTGGGTGGCCCCCGAGGAAGCGTACCCGCGGGCCAAGGCCGCGGCTGAGCGGGCGCTGCAGCGCGATCCCGACCTGGCCGAGGCGATCACCTCGATCGGCAAGGTGCTGTGCTGGCATGAGTGGAACTTTGCGGCCGCGGAGCGGCAGTTGCAGCGCGCAGTGGACCTGAGTCCCAACCTGGCCGAGGCGCACTATGTCATCGGGACGGCCCTGCCGCTGGTCGGGCGGCTGGGCGAGGGCATCGAGGCGCTGCGGAAGGCGTTCATCCTCGATCCCCTGTCGGCCCACATCAGCGGCTGGCTCGCCCGCTTCCTGATCTATGCCGGCGACTACTCGGGCGCCATCGCGCAGGGGCAGAAGACACTCGAATTCGACGAGGAGTCGATCCGGGCCATCCTCTACATCGGCTCGGCGCACCTGGCCATGGGGAATGCCGAGACGGCCCTGGAGTGGTACCGGCGGGGCCAAGGAATGGAGCGCGCCGTCCGCTCATACGATGCGCTCATCGTGCGTGCCCTGGCGGCCCTCGGCCGGCGCGACGAAGCGGACGAAATCCTGCGCCGGCTCGAAGACGAGTCTCGGCAGCACTACGTCAGAGGCGAGATCCTTGCGATGGGCCATGCCGCCGTGGGCGACCTGGACACAGCGTTTGCTGCGCTCGAGCGTGCGTACCAGGCCCGGTCGGCGGGGTTGATCTACCTCCATCTGGATCCGGGGTACGAGCCGCTGCGGGCGGATCCACGGTACGCCGAGTTGGTGCGCAGGATTGGATTGCGGTAGGGTCGGAGACGGAAAGATGGGGAACTCGGGATTACTCCGCGTAGCTATCGCCTCAATCAAAACGCGGTTCGGGTGACCTTGTTCTAGCCACTACCCGATTTCGAGAACGTTCTGCAACAAGAGAACAGCGCCGTCTCAGCCCACGCCGAGACGGCGCTTCAAGTTGCCCCTCCGGCTCCCATCGTCTGGATCTCGTTTTCACCCGCAGCATACGAGTATAGACCTTCGGTCGCTCGGTTTCGTCACACCGCCGCCGCCGAGCGGCGAAGCGTGACGCGGGAGTCCCGTCGCTGGTCTATCTCTGCATGCCCGCCCTCACACCTGACCGCCCCTGGTTTCCGCGCTCGGCCCGCGATGTCCAACTCAGCGTCCTTCATCCCTTGCGGTCGCGGGACCGGGCTCCGCCGGCCTCTCGGCGCCGTTCCGATCCAGCCGATGCGTCGCGCAGCACAGCTTGCCTCCGCGTCATCATGGTGATCGGTGTGATCGGTGTGATCGCCTGTCAGGACACCGCTGGCCTCAAGTCCGATCCGAGCAACGTTGCCGTCGTCGCTGGCGACGCACAAACCGGGATACCCGGTGCGCCGTTGCCAAACCCGATCACCTTCGCCGTGTTGGGCCAGGACCAACGGCCGTCGCCAGGCGTTGCAGTGAACTTCGTCGTTACAGCCGGAGCGGGGACCGTGCCCAGCCCGACCGCGGTCACGGACGCTCATGGCCAGGTGAGTACGACATGGACACTCGGCGCGGGCGCCGGGGCCCAGATTCTCGAGGCTCGGGTGACCGGGCTCACGCCGGCCCGCGCCTCGGCAGGCACATCTGGATGTGCCCTGGCCGAGTGTCCGTTTCCGTCCTCGCCGGCTCTCGATGTGATTACCCCACTGACGCTGAGTACCTACGACCACTCGGGTCAGGTGGTCCATCCCGACGTCGCTCTGGTGGGGGCGTTTGCTGACTATTCCTTCTGGCTCGGCATCACGCCCTATCCCAATGGCAACGCCGGCTTCGAGAATCCTTCGATTTTCCAGAGTGCGAACGGGCTCTTCTGGAGGGTACCGGACGGCGCCACGAATCCGATCGAGCTTCCGACCTCCGGCTATCTCTCGGACCCCGACATCGTCATCGATTCGGACCCACTTCGGCTGTGGATGTACTATCGCCAGGTGATCGGGGGCCGGAACCTCGTCCACCTTCGCCGAAGCGACGACGGCATTCACTGGAGCTCGGCGTTACAGGTTGTGTCCACCCCGAGCCACGAGATCGTGTCACCGACGGTGGTGCGCGGAGCACCGCACGCCGCCTGGGCCATGTGGTCGATCAACAGCGGGCCGGCGGGCTGTACCGCCTCGCAGACCGTGGTGGAACGGCGCACTTCGGTGGATGGCGAGCAGTGGAGCACGCCTCTCGTCACCGACCTCGCTCAGCCGGGTCAGATCGTCTGGCACATCGACGTGCAGTGGATCCCGGCTCGGCACGAGTACTGGGCGATCTACAACACCTACCCAGCGGGCGGCACCTGCGCCACGGATGCCCTTTATCTGGCGCGTAGTCCCGATGGGATGCGATGGACCACGTACCCCTCGCCGCTCCTGAGCCGAGGCGCGACAGGCGACTTTCAGGATATCGTCTATCGGTCGACCTTCGCGGTCGATCCCACGGCCGCGGTCGTCCAGTTCTGGTTCTCGGGCGCGACCTACGGCGGGGGCGGATACACCTGGCGCGCAGCCACGCAGTTCCGCCGGGTGAGCGATGTCCTCGCGCAGGTGGAGCAACTGCGGAGTCCGGAAGAGATCGTTCCCAGAGGCATCGACCTGCCGCCGCCGGAGGCGGCGGACATGCCTACCGAGCCTTGAGCGGAAACACACCCCCGCAAGGAGCAGAAGCGCGGCACCGGATAAGATCGGCGCCGCGCTTCGTATTGCCCCTCCCTTCGCCTTCGGCTCAGGACAAGCCTGGGCTCGAGCCAGGACTCTCCTGATCCAAAAGGGGCCACAGTAACCAGCCCAATTCCAGCAACGTGCTACCATTCACCCAAGTTCGTGTCACCCGATGCTGGAGTTTGCCCTTTGCGAGGAGGAAGTGTCATGAGCCAGGAAACGGACGCCGAAGGGCGTCGTCAGGGCCGGCGCCAGCTGGCCCCGTTTTGGGTTCCGTTGTTGTTCGGACTCTTGAGCCTCTTCAACATGATCGGCAAGCCCAGCTTCGCGGCGATTCGCGGAGTCGACGTCGTGCGGCTGATCGCCACAGGCATGTGCTTCGGCGTCGCTCTGGCTACGTTGGTCGTTTTCCTTCGTCGCCCGAAGGCACGCTGACCCGAGCGCGCGCTACCAGTTCCACGCGTTGCTCAGCCCTAGAGCGATCTCAGGAAAGCCACCAGATCGGCCTTCTCCTGGTATGTCGGCCCCATCAGAAAGCGCTGGTTGTAGAACTCCACCACCGCAGCGAGGGTCGCCGCGAGGCAACGGTCGCCGACCATGCACGTGTGTGCGACCGGCTGTACCGAGCAGACGTCGCCGGCAGGGGGCTCGTCAAGCAGCGGTGACGACCAGCTCGGCGTTAGACCACAACCTCTCTCTCCAAGGGATCGCTGTGGAATCGTGTGGCGCCCCCTGTTTTGAACGAGCCTGCAGTGCCATAGCTGTCCTCGAGAAACTGGACGTAGGCAACCTTATCGCCCTCGAAACGCGCCAAGAGACCAAATGGAGATGTAATTTCCTTCCCGGTCACGTTCGATTTGTAGGTAAACGAGCCGAAAAGGGCGACGCGGCTACCCTGCTCAAGGGTGTCGGTGACCTTGAAGTCGAGTGTTTTCCAGAAGCGTTGGATTGCCCCAAAGACATCGGCCAGCGCCTGAGGCCCTTTATGAGTGCCGGTCCAGGGCATGACTCTCTTCAGTTCAGGGTTGTCGAAGTTCAATGAAACGTAGGTTGCGTCCGGCGTCATGAGTTGTTGGAGCACCTTGAGATTCGATGTGTTCTCCAAGAGCTCATGAAGCACAGCGGTCAAGCTGGCCGACATCTGATGGTTCTCTCTTTCGTCTGTTTGTTGGTTCGGTTCGTGGAGTGACCCTCAGCAAGCGCCAATAAAGATTCAACTCACCGCTGAAGCCACCGTACCTGAAACCGGGATATTCACTCGGGCCCACGTCGCAAACTTGGTCGGTTGCCGGCCCGCTATTGTGTTGGCGAGCGCGATCTGGTCGGACGAATCCGAACCCAGGTAGGTGTGCGCCTCGAACCAGGCGAACGTCGCGGCGATCTCGGGAGCTATGGGGAAAAAGGTGGCGAACACTTCCCTCGGGACCCGGGTGAATGAGAAGCTGTGACCCTGTCGATTGAGCGTCTCGACAATCTCGTTGAAGCTCATGAAATCACCGACCAGTGGCAGATACTCGCCGTTGCCCGCCTGATCGGGGTGTTCGAATGCTCCGGCCACGATGCTGCCAAGTTCGGTGATGTCCCCCATGTGGATGCCACGCACATCTGGATCAATAGGAAGCGCCCAGCCCAGGGACCCGTCTGCCTGCTTTTGCGGAGCAAGAGCCCCGACAAGGCCCTGGTAGTAGAAAGGCGCAATGACGAAGGTGTGGTGCGCAAACCCTGCCTCCCCGACTAACCGATCAATCTTGGCCTTGCCGGTAAAGTGGGGGACGTCGAGCTTGCCGCCGCTGATCGCTTCCACATCAGGCAGCGTTGACCAGATAAAGTGTCTGACACCGGCATCCCTGGCCGCGCGGATCGCCGCGGTGGCATGCGTCAGCTCGTCGGCTTGTTCCCAGAAGTTGGTAACCAGAAAGACGCCATATGCCCCCTTAAAAGCAGCCTTGAGGGTTTCGGGTCGGTTTAAATCGGCATTGACGACTTCGTCGGCGAGGTCGCGATGCTTGTCTGGATTGCGGGTGAGAGCGCGCACCTTGAATTGACCGTTTGCCTTCAGGGCACGTACCACTGCGCCTCCCTGTTGCCCGGTGGCGCCGATCACGGCGATCACTCTTTCATTATTGGATGACATGTCTATGCTCTCTGGTGTAGGTTGGCTTCGGCCACGAGTCCTTGTCTCAGGACGGGTGCGACGCGTGTGCCGATAGCTTCGATGGCTTGCATGAGCTTCTCGTGCGGCAAGGACGCGGCATTCATCATGAAGGTGATCCGCGAGATGCCGCCCAGCGCCTCGTTGTATCGACCGATCTTCTCGACCACTTCTTCGGCGTTACCGACCAGCAGCGCGCCGTCCGGCTCGAGCTGAGTCTCGAACTGGGCCCGGGTGACGGGCGGCCATCCGCGCTCCTTCCCCACGGTGTTGAAGGCACGGGCATAGCCGGGATAGAAGTCCTCAGCGGCATCTCGCGTCGTCGCGGCGACATAGCCCAGGGCGTGGATGCCGACCTTCAATTGGTCGAGTGAGTACCCGGATCGGATACCGGTCTCCCGGTAAAGCTCGACTAGTGGCCGGAAGCGCCGGAACTCACCGCCGATGAT
>DATIOP010000429.1:0-21299 GCA_035472975.1 Gemmatimonadales bacterium | reverse complement strand
GGGCGAAACAATTCGCCGAAACTCCGCCCTCGCGCCCCGACTGGCAGAACTACTGGATCATGACTCACGGGATCCGGCGGACCGCAATGGCGGCGTGGGTGAACGAGCTCTCAGAGGAAAAGCGGTGGCAGGTGGCGACGTTTGTGAGCGAGTTGGACCACTTACCGCCGGCGGTGGACAGCGTGTGGAGGCAGGCGGGAGGAGATTGAAAATTGAAAATTGGTAATTGATAATTTGAAAATGAGAACCGAGGACCGTTCCGGAAACGAAGACGGCTCCGTGAGGAGCCGTAGACGTTCATGCGCCGCGTAGGAATCGAACCTACAACCTAGTGATTAAGAGTCACTTGCTCTGCCAATTGAGCTAGCGGCGCTTATAGCCCCAACGGGAATCGAACCCGTCTTTCGACCTTGAAAGGGTCGCGTCCTGACCGATAGACGATGGGGCCGGTCAGTTCTGAGTTCCGAGTTCCGAGTTAGTACCGGGTAACGAGTACCGAGTGTGATGCGACGAGCCGTCGGACTCAGAAAACTCGGAACCCGGAACTCGGAACTACCCCATAGCGCTAACGGGATTCGAACCCGTGTTTGGGCCTTGAGAGGGCCCCGTCCTAGTCCCCTAGACGATAGCGCCGTGACCTACAGTACCGAGTACCTAGTATCGAGTACCGAGAAACGAATCTCGGACGGCTCTGCCTCGGCGCGCTTCAGAATCTCATACTCGGTACTCGTTACCCGGTACTCGGTACTGTAGTGAGCAGGCCCGGCAGGAATCGAACCTGCAACCCCCGGTTTTGGAGACCGGTGCTCTACCAATTGAGCTACGGACCTAAGCGGTCAGGCGGGATGGCGGTCAGGCGGAAAGGGAAGCCTGGGTTCGATCCAACACGATCGCATTCGATCCGCTTTTGCTACCGCCCTCCCGCCTTTCCGCCTTCCCGCCCAAAGGGTGGCTGACGGGACTTGAACCCGCAACCTCCGGAGCCACAGTCCGGCGCTCTAACCACTTGAGCTACAACCACCACGGCCCTTAGCCGTCGGTTCCGAGCCCGGGAAGCTATCGGACGGCTTAGGGTGGGTCAAGCTTACGCCAGCACTCAGGATACGGTGTCCCAGAACCTCCGCTGCAGGAGCGCCGTCCCGGGGTGCGAAGGAACCGGTTTGTCGTCCAGCCGGGCCACCGGAACGATGCCCCGAGCCGCATTTGCCAGGATGATCGGGACCCCATTCAAAGCCTCGCGCGGCACCGAACGCTCCATTACCGGCCCGATTTCGGCGATCCTCGCCCGCGAGACGCTGGGCAGGATTCCCAGGCGCGGCGCAGGAGCTACCAATGTCGCCCCATCCCACCAGAAGATCGTCCAAATCGTACACTCGGCGACCATTCCGTCCGGCGTAAGCATCAGCGCATCATCCGCCCCGGCACTCTCTGCCTCCCCCAACGCCTCCGCGAACTGGGTTCGATCAGCGGTCTTGTGAAGATAGGGTTGGTGCGACTGCCGAGCTGTTATCAGCCGGACCGGCTCGACCGAGCCGACCTCGCGCTCGGTGACCTGTTTCCCCTTCATCCCCACAACGATTCGCTGGACCCGATCGGTCCCACCGGAGGGCACTTCGAACTCAAGAGGAAAGGGAATGCCGAGAGTCCGGCAGCTGGCCACGAGGCGGCGGAGATGCAGGTGCCAGAGCGGCGCGCGACCCTCTCGGACCCGCACCGTCTCGATCAGTGAGGGAGTCTTGAGCATTGGGCTAATCTAGCGGGAGTCCCACCATGCTTTGACCCCGGTCGCACCCATGATCAGGGCCCCGCCCAGCAGCGCTCCGGGTCCCGGCGCCTCGCCGTGGACCAGCCAGGCCCAGAGCGGATTCAGCGCAGGTTCGAGGAAGAGCAGCAGTGAGACTTCAAGAGCGGGCAGTTGCTGAATTCCTCGGGTGAGCCAGAGGTACGCGAGGCCGATCTGGAACACACCGAGGTAGATGATGATGCTCCAGTCGGTCGGGCCGTGGTGTCCCAGCGGGAACATCGCGGGCGCGGCGATGAGAAACGCCAGGAGATTGCCCATCCCCACCGCCGCCGCGGGCGATCCTCCGCGTTTCCCCATCCAGCGCAAACCGATCAGCATCAGGGCGTAGGTGATCCCGCTCAGCAGAGCGAGGATGTTGCCGCGCACCGGATCGGGGGCGGTGACGAAGGTCTCCTGCCGCCCGACGAAGAAGAGCGACATGCCGATGCCGATCACCAGCATGAATCCAAGGTCCCGCCGCGCGATGGGCTCATTGAGCAGCACCGGACTCAGCAGGAGGATGTAGACCGGTGCGGTGTCCTGGAGAAAAATCGTGCTGGCCGCGGTGGTGAGCTTGTTGGCGAGAACGAAGAGGACGAGGGTCGCCGCGTAGGCCAGCGAGACCAGGACGGTGCGACCCAGCTCGGACCCTCTCCCCAACCGCCGCGCTTCAGGCACCAGGAGCCACACCGTGAGAGCGGCAATCCCCGAGCGCAGACCAGCGACTTGCCAGCTGGTGAACTGGGCAGATTTGATCGCCGCCCCGCCGGTCGAGAACAGCAAGGCAGCACCCAGGATCTGCAGCCGGGCACGAGCCAGCGCCGTATTCACCGCTGGTCCATCGCTTCAGCTGCCTTGGTCCACTCCGCGAATGCCTGCTCCAGCTCGGCGCGGGTAGCCTCCAGCTCGCGGGACAGCTCCTCCGCGCGCAATGCGGTCGCAGGGTCGGTGTAGGTGGAGGAGTCCGAGAGCTTTGCTTCCAACTCGGCGACGCGCTTCTCCAGGGTATGAACCCTAGCCTCGGCCTGTTCCGCTTTGCGCCGCGCGGTCCGTATCACCGAGTGCTGGGTGCGAGACTGAACCGGCTGCTTGCTGCTTCGCCGTGGCGCCGCTTCCTTCGCGATTGCCTGCTGCCGCTCCGCCCGATCCGCTTTCGCCGCCTCCCAGTCTTCGAATCCACCCGCAAAGTCCTCAATGCGTCCATCCTCGAGCGCCCAGACTCTGGTGGTTAGCGTTCTAAGCAATGCCCGATCGTGGCTCACGATCAGTACCGTGCCTTCAAACACCTCGATCGCGTCTTCCAAGGCTTCGATCGACTCGACGTCCAGGTGATTGGTCGGCTCGTCGAAGACGAGCAGGTTGGCTCCCTCCAGCATCATCATCGCCAGGGCCACTCGAGCCCGCTCTCCACCCGAAAGACTTCCTGCTCTGCGCAGAACCTCATCTCCAGAGAAATCGAAGCGACCCAGGTGGCCCTGAACCTGTCCCCGGGTCCATGCCGGGCGCATGTCGTTGATGATGTCGAAGAGGGTCTTGTCCTGAGGAACCTGAGCCAGGTCCTGGCGATAGAACGCGACCTGGACCGAATCCCCGATGCGCGCCGAGCCTTGAGCAGGCGGACGTTGGCCGAGCAGGGTCGCGATCAGCGTGCTCTTCCCTGCACCGTTCGGACCCACGAGCCCGACGACGTCTCCCCGCCGGATAACGGAGGAGAACTCTTCCAGCAGCACTCGGTCTTCCACCGTGACGCGGACGCGGTCCGCCACGAGCGCCTGGTCTCCTCCGCGGGCCCGGATGTCGAAGCGGATCGCCATCGATCCCTGGTCTTCGGGTGGTGGGCTGAGTCGCGGGAGTCGAGTGAGACGACGACGACGGCCCTTCGCCTGACGGGTATCCTGCCCCGCGATGTTGCGGCGGATGAAATCCTCCTCCGCCGCGATGACCTTGCTCTGCTTGTCGAATGCGCGCTGCTGGCTGAGGCGACGCTCGGAGCGCTGGCGAACGAACTCCGAGTAACCACCGTCATAGGTCTGTCCGGTGCCGGCCTCGAGGTGCAGCATGTAGTCGGCGGCCGTGTCGAGGAACGCGCGATCGTGGCTCACGATCAAGACACTGCCGGGAAGGTCGCGCAGGTGTCCCTCGAGCCACTGCGTCGTCTCGAGGTCGAGATGGTTGGTGGGCTCGTCGAGCAGGAGGAGATCCGCGGGCGTGACGAGCTGGCAGGCGAGGCCAAGCCGGCCACGCTCGCCGCCGCTCAGGGTGCCGATCAGCTGAGTTCGTGCCCGGTCGGGATCGAACCCCAGTCCCTGGAGAACGGCCGCGACCCGGGCGTCGATCGCGTAGCCATCGGCGCGCTGGAATTGCTCGAGATCGCGGCCGTAACGGTGCAGCAGCTCTTCCGGTGCGTGCTCCCCCAGCTCTCCGATTTGGGCGGCATGAGTCAGCATCTGGTGCTCCAACTCCACCAGATGGGCGTAGGGCGAGAGAGCGGCGTCCCACACCGTTTCGACTCCGGGAAACTCCCGGTGCTGGTCGAGCATGGTCACCCGGAGGCCGCTCGCCCGGCTCACGACGCCACTGTTTGGATCCTGTTCCCCGGTGATGAGCCGAAACAGCGTGGTCTTGCCGCTCCCGTTGCGACCCACGATTCCCCAACGCTGCCGCTGGTCCACCACCAGATTCAGGTCCTGGAAGAGGACGTTCCGGCCATACACTACGGAGGCCGACGAGATGTTCAGGAGGGACAAGGACGCTGCCTTAAGCCATTAGCCTGAGGCCTTAAGCTTTTGGCTTAAGGCTTATGGCTCTGTCAGCCAGCCAGGAATTCCACTCCTCTACCGCAGAACCGATGGTGAGACGATTTCCTTCCCGAACCAGCGGTGTACGCAGCAGGAGAGGCTCACGGGTCAGGAGATCGAGCCAGCGGTCCTCCGAGTACGCCGCCGACTTGAGGCCAAGCGCAGCGAACCGTTTGGAATCCGGGTCCACCAGGGCCTTCACTCCGAACTTCTGGGCAAAGCGGCGCAATTCGCCGAGTGATGCGGCGCGCTCTTCCAGGTCCACGAAGTGCACGTTGATCCGCCGCTCCGCGAAGAAGCGAAGGGCCGTCCGCACGTCGGGATTCTTCCTGGTGCCAAAGATCTGGGGGTTCATGCGCGGGAGGAATGTAAGAGGCGCCGGGAGGGCCGGTAGGGGAAGAAGTCGATGACCTCGCCGGCCCGGGCCAGCTCCTGCATGCGGCGCCAGAACTCGACGCTTAGCAGGTCGGCGTGGACCCGCATGAACGCCTCTCCAAGCGCGCCGGGCAGGGCCAGGAAGGCGCGAAATTCCTCGGGGAACACGTCCCGCTCGCCAACCGAGAACCAGGGTTCCGCCGAGAGCTCATCCTCGACGGTTCGCGCCCGGGGTATCTCGCGGAAGTTGCACTCGGTCAGGAGGCACAGTTCGTCGTAGTCGTAAAAGATCACTCGCCCGTGTCGAGTCACCCCAAAATTCTTGAGCAGCATGTCGCCGGTGAAGATGTTCGCGGCGGCGAGATCCTTGATCGCCTGCCCGTAGTCCAGTGCCGCTTCCACCGCGTCCTCGGCAGTCGCCTCCCGGAGATAGAGGTTGAGCGGCGTGACCCTGCGCTCGGTGTAGAGATGGCGAACCCGCACTCGCTCACCTTCCACCAGGACGCTGCTCGCCGCGACGCCTTCCAGCTCCTCCAGCAGACCCGGAGCAAACCGCTCCCGGGCGAATTCCAGATCCTCGAATTCCTGGGCATCGGCGAGGCGACCCACCCGGTCCCGGAGGAAGACCAGGTGATACTTGTTCATCACCTCCTGGCGGGTCGTGGTCTTGGGGGCGCCGAAATGATCGCGGATCACCTTGAAGACCACGTTGAGTGAGGGGAGCGCGAAGACGCTCATCACCAGGCCCTTGTCTCCGGGAGCCAGCTCGAAGTGTCCATCGCCCTTCTCGAGGTGGCGCAGGAGGGTCCGAACCAGCTCAGTCTTCCCGTGCTTGTGATAGCCGAGGGAGGTGTAGAGCTCGTCCACCGGCTTTTGCGGCATGAGGGTGCGGAGGAAGTCCACCATCGCGCGGGGGCGTTCCAGCTCCGCCTGGAAATACGAACGGGTGAAGCTGAATACGATGCTCACTTCATCCGAGGTGGCGAGAACCGCGTCCACTTCGACTCCGTGGTCGCCGTGAACCAGGGGCAGAACGAGGGGCAGGTAAGTTCCACCGATCCGCAGCCGGCCGATGAGATAAGCTCCCTTGTTGCGATAGAAGAGGACCGGGACGACCTCGATGGCGTCGAGCGACAGGTCGCCGCTTTGGCGCTTGAGTTCTTCCGCCAGGGCATCGGCGGTCAGCCGGGCATCGAGCTCCAGGTCGCGGAAGAGAGGAGAGAAAGGGAGGTCTCGAAGAAGCTGCCCGATCACCGCGTCGGTCCGGCCGCGGACCACGTAGGTTCGCACCGCTTGCTCGACCGGAGCCGCCGGCAGCGCGCGGAAGTCGGCGTCCTCGAAGTAAACCCCCGACGCCGGCCCCGACACTCGTACCAGCTGGCGGGCCACCGAATTGAAGAAGGTCAGCGCCAGCTCGGGATTCTCCTGACTCGAGGCGATGCGGGCATACTGGATTCGCAGTGCCTGCCAGAGCTGGAGCTCGCTGTGCCCAGGACCAAGCGATCGCTTCAGGTCCTGAACTACCCAGTTCACGAACTGGCGGTACAGCGTCAGCCGCTCCATGGCATCCTGCTGGCCCCCACGCCAGTCCCGCTGGATGAAGCGCGCGGCCGCGCGGCGGGTCACCAATCCAAACTGCGCCTGGTACGCGTCAAAAACCGCGAGGATCGCCTCGGCGGTTTCCACGACCTGGCCATGTCGGAAGATGCCGTCGGGGACGGAGTCTGAGGATTCTTCCATGCAGGTATATTGGTACATCCCTTCTCAATCGACCATGACCGCTCCGACCTACGACCACCTTACCGCCCCGGCGACCGGCAGCCGCATCACCATGATGAGCGGGAAACTCCGGGTTCCGGATCAACCCATCATTCCCTTCATCGAGGGAGATGGCACCGGACCCGATATCTGGGCCGCGTCCCGTCATGCCTTCGACGGTGCTGTGCGGAAAGCCTACGGTGGCAAGCGGGCGATCGTGTGGTTCGAAGTCCTGGCGGGAGAGAAGTCGCGAGACCGGCTCGAGTCCTGGCTGCCGGAAGACACCATTCGCGCCATTGACCACTACCTGGTAGCGATCAAGGGGCCGCTCACGACGCCGGTTGGCGGGGGGTTCCGCTCGCTCAACGTCGCGCTCCGGCAGAAGCTCGACCTCTTCGCCTGCGTGCGCCCGGTGCGCTGGTTCACCGGCGTACCCTCGCCGGTACGCCATCCAGAGCTGGTGGAGATGATCATCTTCCGGGAGAACACCGAGGACATCTACGCCGGGATCGAATACAAGGCACGGAGCGAACAGGCCAATCGCGTCGTGCAGTTTCTCCAGAAAGAGATGGGGGCCTCGACCATCCGGTTTCCGGAAACCAGCGGAATCGGGATCAAACCGATTTCGGAAGAGGGCAGCAAGCGCTTGATCCGGGCAGCGCTGGACTACGCGGTACGAGAGAACCGGAAGAGCGTCACCCTGGTCCACAAGGGCAACATCATGAAGTACACCGAGGGAGCCTTCCGGGACTGGGGATACGAGGTGGCTCGCCAGGAGTACGGCGCGGTGGACCTGGACGGCGGACCCTGGTGCCGGTTGCCACAGGGCATCGTGGTGAAGGACGTTATCGCCGATGCCTTCCTGCAGCAGATCCTGACTCGTCCGGCGGAATACGACGTCATCGCGACGATGAACCTGAACGGGGACTACATCTCGGACGCACTCGCGGCGCAGGTGGGCGGGATCGGCATCGCGCCAGGAGCCAACATCAACTATCTGACCGGTCACGCCATTTTCGAGGCGACCCACGGCACGGCGCCCAAGTACGCCGGCCAGGACCGGGTCAATCCGGGTTCGGTGATCCTCTCCGGGGAAATGATGTTGCGCTATATGGGGTGGACCGAGGCGGCAGATCTGATCATCAGGGGTCTGGAGCGCACCATCGGGCAGAAGCGGGTGACCTACGACCTGGAACGCCTGATGGAGGGCGCGACACTTCTCAAGTGCAGCGAATTCGGCGCCGCCATCGTCGACAACATGTGAGCGCTTCTGGACCCGAGTAGTATTCGTGCATGGCGGATTTTGACCGGACTATCCAGCGTTTCGCTTCGGCCGACAGCCAGCTCAGGCTCGAGTTGTTGCTCGACTACGCCAAGAAGCTCCCCGCCCTGCCCGAGCGCTACCAACTCGCGAAAGAAAAGGGGGAGAACAAGGTGCCGGAGTGCATGTCTCCGGTCTTTCTCTTCCTCGAGGCGAACGACGGCAAGCTTACCCTCTTCGCCGATGCCCCGGTTGAAGCGCCGACAGTCCGGGGTTTCGTGGCCCTGCTGGCGCGGGAGATAAAGGACGCCGCCCCCAAGGACGTCGCCGCGATCCCCAGCGACCTGCTCGATCGCCTGAGGCTGACCGAGCTGCTGGGGATGACCAGGATGCAGGGGCTGACCGCTATTATCGGGCGAGTCAAGAGAATGGCTGGAGAAATTGGTAATTGAAAATTGGCAAATTGATAATTGAAAACCCAGTTACTCTGCTTTCCAATTATCAATTCGCAATTTTCAATTCTCAATTCATTTCTCGATCGGCACCCTCACGCTATTCCCCCACTCGGTCCACGATCCGTCGTAGTTCCTCACCATCTCGAAGCCAAGCAGGTAAGTCAGGGCAAACCAGCTGTGGCTGGAGCGCTCGCCGATGCGACAGTAGGCAATCACGTCGTCCTTGGGCCCCAGGCCCTGCTCCTCCACATACAGCCGCTTGAGCTCGGCCGCCGTCCGGAAGGCGTGGGTATCGGGGTCCACGGCGCGAGCCCAGGGGATGCTCCTGGCGCCCGGGATGTGCCCGCCTCGCAACGCGCCTTCGTTGGGGTAGTCGGGCATGTGCAGCCGCTCTCCCCGATACTCCTCAGGACTCCGCACGTCGACCAGCTTTCCCTTCTTGGTCACGTGCGCCAGCACATCCTCACGGAAGGCGCGGATGGCCCGATCGTCCCGTTCACCGACGGTGATGTTGCCAGCAGGATAGGAAGGCACGTCGGTCGTGAGGGGGCGTCCTTCGTCCACCCAGCGGGCGCGTCCGCCGTCCATCAGTCTGAGCCCGTCAAGGCCGAAGAGCCGGAAGACCCAGAAGGCGTAGGTCGACCACCAGTTGTTCTTGTCTCCGTAGAAGACCACCGTCGTGTTCGCATTGATCCCCTTGGAGCGGAGCAGGGCCTGGAACCGTGTCCGATCGAGATAATCCCGCTGCACCGGATCGTTCAGGTCATTGACCCAGTCGATCTTGACCGCGCCGGGGATGTGCCCGGTGTCATACAGCAGAAGGTCTTCATTGGATTCGATCAGCCGGACCGATCGATCGTTCAGTCGCTCAGCGACCCAATCGGTGGAGACCAGCACCTCGGGGTGGACGTAACCCCGCGTTTCGATCGGCGTGATGGGCGCCGTTTTTACCTGCGTCATAGAAACCTCCCGAAATGAAGCGGCCGCAACTCTGAAAGGGAGCCGCGGCCAGCAGACCAGCAAGAAAGGTCATTTTGCGCGACGGCTTACCCCCGCCACCCGGGCGGCGAGAGGTGACCGCAACACAAACCGTTCGCTTCGCGCTTCATGGGGTACAAATACGACCGCAGTAGTCGGGATGTCAAGATGGGACATCCGGCTGTAACGGCAAAGATGCGTCCTCCGGGTATTTCGGATACTATATGTAGCATGAGTAATCGATACCGCCGATCGGGCGAGACGATCACCGCCGTCGCCTGGGCGCAGGCTGCCCCCGGGTGCGCGGACCTGCTACGGCGGGGGGCGTGGTATCCTATTGTCAAAGAAGAAGATGACGGCCAAGTGGTACTCGACGTGGACCAGCAGCCGGTGCGGGTCAGCCGGGAGGATCTACGGGTCCGCCCTGACCGCCCTGAGACCTGGAGCGTAGTGGTGCGTACTGGGGTCATGCGACCCACGCTTTCAGGGGTCAAGCTGGTAACGACTTACGCAGTCTGCCCCGATTGTCATGCCCGCCAGGAGTTCGAAGGCCATCCGGACACTCTGATCTGCGCCCGCTGCCGCCGAGCTGCCAAGGTGGATTGGTCCACCACGCTCTGAGGCGATGACAAGCGGGGTTTGGGAACACCAACGCTGCCTGGACGCCATCCGTACATCCCGGTGGCGTCGGTCGCGCCATGAGTGGGGGCCGAGGCGCGCCAACCAGACAGCAACGAGGCGAATCTGATCATGGGGCGTACCGGCCAATGGGCCCAGTTGCGAGTCCGACGGCCGCCGACACCGGCGCGAGATCCGCGTCATCCCCCAATCCCGGGACTCAAGGTCCCGAGTCGAACCCCCCGCCGTGCCTCATGGATGTCAGGGCTCGGCAGCCTGCTGCTCCATATCGCGGTCGCGATCCTGGTGATTGCCAACCTGCGAAAAAGTGAAACCGCCGCGGAGCAAAAGGCGGGAGAAGACAACAAGGGCCCCCGAGAAGTCCAACTGGTTTACATCCCACCACCACCGAAACCGGTAGCCAAGCCGCAACCACCGCCACCTACCCTGCCTCCCACCGCACCACTCACACCGGGGCAGGACCAGACACCCGGTTCAACGGCCAAGGTGAGCCCGAAGCCGGAAGAAAACCCTAACGCTCCGCCCGACGCGAAGCGTTCGGAAGCCACCGCGCCGGAGACCCAGGTTCCCCCGGACGATGGTGGCGCAACGAAGCATGAAGAGCAGCCCGTCTCGGCCTTCGCGCCTCTGGCAAAGACGGCGGAGACGCCCAGTATCGAGTCCGAGGCCCAGCGGATCTTCGGCCGCCCTCTCACCAGGGCTGGCGAGGAGTCGGGCGTTCGTGATTCCCGTCCCTGGGAGTCGCCGCTGGATTGGACGTCGAATGGGTGCACGGCTCCAAAGCAGGATGACTCCACAGCGGGTGACAGCATGGGCGTGGTTCAGGGCCGCGTCTTCCGGGAGAACGGCCGACCGCTTCCCGGAGCACATCTTCAGGTCCTCGGCACCCCTTACTACACGTACTCGGACCCGAACGGCGCTTTCCGTCTGGTCTTCGATCGATCACTGGTGGACAACTGCCGGACGCAGTCGGTCCGCGTCTGGGCTCCGGGCTACCGGGCGCGAGATCTGATTCTGTATGTGGGCCCGGCGACGAGCTCGGATGTGGTACTGCATAACCACTAGCGGTCAGCCGTCAGCTATTAGCAGTTAGCGATTAGCTGTTAGCCGATTAGGGAAGAGACCCTCCGATGAGTTGCCACCGGAGGGTCTCGTTCTTTTAGCGTCACTGCTAATCGCTAACCGCCAATAGCTATCAGCTAGTTCGGCGCGTGCACCGACACATTCCCATAGTCCCGGTTAAAGCCGATGCCGGGCCCATGCACGTTGAAGCCGTAATTGTTGTCGATCTTGGCAATGTACTGGCGCAGCGAGCCCGGGAACGAG
This sequence comes from Gemmatimonadales bacterium, assembly GCA_035472975.1. Classification (GTDB taxonomy): domain Bacteria; phylum Gemmatimonadota; class Gemmatimonadetes; order Gemmatimonadales; family GWC2-71-9; genus DATBGE01. The sequence goes on along the minus strand of DATIOP010000429.1, from coordinate 9,926 downwards.
TGGGTGCGCGCGTTCTTGCCGAAGGGGTCGGTGTACCAGGTCGTCGGACCATCCTTGTTGTCGATCTGATTGCTGTTGATGTCCACTCCGCGCCGCACTCCATCGAACAGCGAACGCGGATCGTCGTAGGTCAGGTTCAGGAGGGTGCCGTGCTGGGTCGAGTTGTCACACAGCGAACCCTGAGCCCGGTTACCCGAGGCAGCGACTTCGTAGCATACGGAGATCGGCCGGCCGGTGATGTCGGTGAGCGACGGATCGTAGAACCGGCTCGGAAAGAAGACCTGGTAGTAAGGATCGAAGTGGGCCAGTGTGTGGCCGTCCTGCGTCCTGATGCTGTTGGAGGTCTGCCAGCTCTCGTGCAGCGCGGAGAAGAAGTCCGACTGCTGCCCCGGGGGCACCAACATGAACTGTTCGACGCAGGTGCGGTCCGGAATCACCCGCTGGCCGCCGCCGTTGGGTGAATTGGCCGGTACCGCGGGTCCTACCTGGACGTGGACGTTCCCGTCGCAGGTGCGAGTAAATTCGCCGGGCGTTCCGATCGCCGCCATGAAGACGGTGTGGAGCTCGGTCCCGTCGCTGCACTTCAGGTGGTAGACCAGCTCGTGCAGGTTGTTGGTAAAGGCATCCTTGGAGTGGGTGCCCTGATGGAGCTTGGTCAGCACGTCGCACTTGATCTTGAAGAGTGAGCCCGCGACGTCGCTGCCCAAATCGAACTCGACGTCGTTTTCCCACTCGACCTTGTGGCCGAAGTGATCCTCGTGTCGGACATTCTGTGGGTCGTAGGTGTCGAGGGCCTCGTTAGCCATCCCGAACGGAATCGCGCCCACGTCCTGATAGAGCTTGGACCCACGCGGGTCACGCCCGTGATCGTGGCCAAAGCTGCAGCCGGTCGCCGGGTCCACCGGCGGGTGCCAGGTCGGATAACGCTTCCCGTCAGGTCCAACGACCGAATAGGCGTCGTGCTGGGCCTTGGTACAGGTGTCGTTGGGGCCCGGGGTCCACTGTCCGTACTGGAAGCTGGGGCCGATCTCCGACGGCGGATCATATCCCTGGAATCCGTCACTCCCGCAGGCCGCCACCCACAGTAAAGTCTGGGGCAGCAGAATCCAGCGAGCGGCACGGCGCGAAGCTCTCATCGAGCGGATCATCAGGACCTCCTGCCCACGGGCTTGGGAAACGGCTGAATCGACTGCGTGACCGATCGGGACGGGAAAATCAGTGGAATGTCACCGACAGGCCGACCTGAATCAGACTGCTGTTCGCCGAGCCATCCACTACGGTGTCATTGAAATGGAATTCGGAGCTGCTGGTGCCGATGAAATTGGCGTAGGGGCCGATCGCCACACTCCTGGAGATCGCCACATCGTAGCCCACGCCGATTTGCCCGCTGACCGCGGATGTCTTGAAGTGATCGTCGTCCTTCGAGGCGGAGTACTTCGAGAGCCCGCCACCGGCCTTGATGTAGAAACCACTGCTCCGGCTCGGATACATCCAGAACGACAGCCCAAACGAACCGAGCAGCTTGCTGACATCCTGTTTGTCGTACCAGGCATCGACCTCGAGGCCGAGGAGAAATTGCTCGGTCAGAGCGAATCCCATCTTGGCAAAGCCGGAAACATCGCCCTGGCGACTCTCCTGGCAGAGGTTGCACGACAGCTTGGCCGAGCCGTAGCCAAACCCGAAGCCGATGAAGGGACCGCGGCGCGAAGGGACATCCTGAGCCCGGAGGGCGGCCGCAGCTCCGATCAGCATCACGATGCTGGTCGCCAGACAAAGCAACCTTCTCGGCTTGGCATTCATAGCAAAGCCCCTCGACGCGAGTAATCGGATCACAGGGAATGCAGCGAAAGTGCTTACAGCAGAGTTAAAGGACTGTGATTTGGACCACAGTGGAAGGGCGTGCGAATGCTTGACGGCTAGAAACGAGACGGGAGACGCCCCGGTGGAGCGCCTCCCGTTTGAGAGTGTTGAGACTAACGAATGATCCGCGCGCCTACGATCCGGCCCTGATCATCCACCAGGTAAATGGGTCCTCTGCGGATGTCGTTCTGCAGACTGATTCCGGCTCTCGAGACCGACGCCATGAGCGGCGGGGGTGCCGGAATAGTGAATGCGTCGGCTTCGGAAGCGTTCACGGTGTAGCCCAGATCCTGGAGCGAGGAGATGGTGGTGCGGCTCATCGGATTCGGGGTGCTGCTGATGAAGCCGGTCATGAGCTCGTTATCGAAGATCGCCTCACGCCAGTGGGAGTCGGCGGTCCCTGGGCCACAGGTATTCTCCACCGGGACCTTCGCCCCGCTATAGGTGCTCCCACCGTTCTGGGTGTTGAACGAAGAGATGGCCTGGGCGCCGCTGAAGTGGGTATCGCAGGTCGGCGGCGGGGGCGTGCAGGGATTAGCCGGAGGCGGCGGCGGCGGGTTGCAGACCGACGAAGGGGTTACGAGAAGGTTCTTGGACGGATCGTCCCAGATGCTCCCGAACCCGAGCACGTGCCCCATCTCGTGCAGAATCACGTCGTTCAACGTCCCGTTGGCCTCCATGTTGGGCAGGTCGGCCGTATCGAACTTCATGATCCCGATGACCGTCAGCTTATTGCTCGTCCGGATGAAACAGGGGCCGGCCTGACCGAGCACCTTCCCCACCCCGTCGATACCCACCAGGCTCACGAAGATCAGCAGGTCATCCACGATGAAGTTGTTGAGCGCCGGATCGCCCACTCCGCAGGCGTTTGCCGCCTTGTTGGTGACCACGTCCGTGAGGTCGCCGGTAATGACCCGCGACCACCGGGCGGCCGCACCGTCGAAGGCCGCCTTCTGTGCTACGGTCGGTGTCTGGAGGTAGTTGAGCTCGATGGTAAAGTTGGAGACGACGGTCGAGGCGTTTGCGTTGAAGGTGACCGGACTTCCGGTGAGACCGGTTACCGTTGCCGTCACAGTATTGATTCCCGCCGTTGGACCCGTCGTCCAGGATCCCAGAGTTGCGATACCGGCGTTATCGGTGACCGGGGTCGCTCCGGTGAGCGTCCCACCGCCGGCGGTGACCGCGAAGGTCACGGTCACGCCGCCCACTCCGAAGTTGTTCGCGTCGGTGACCTTCACCGACGGCTTGGTCGCCACCGCCTGGCTGGTGAGCGCAGGCTGGGACGTTACCGAAGTCGCCGCGATCTTGGTGGCAGGCCCGACGTTGGTGCCGCCGTCGGTCGAACTGCTGCAGCTCGCAACAGCGGCCGCGGCAAACGCGACAAGCGCCGCCTTAATGGAATGGGAGCGACTCATGCTATCCCTTGTTGTATGGTTGGAGCCGACAGCCCGCCGGCCGCCGGCACTAGCTAAAGGATAGGAGCGCCGCACCAACTGCGCCACCTCAACCCCGGCCGCTGCTTCGATTGAGGAAACGCCTGAAGGTACCCGCGCAAACACACCAACCAACTCGACGTTCGGGCTATTTCGCCTCGTCTCCCTGCATCTGGCGCAGGCTGCGTTGCTGCCACAGAACGATGGCGCCAAGCAACAGCAGGCTGCCCGTCAGGATGGCGGTCGCGAGCACGTTAATCTGGGGAGGGAACGCCGCGCGCCTGGCCCCGTATACGTAGAGGGGATAGGTCACCCTGCTGCCGGCGTTGAACAGCGTAATGATGAAGTCGTCGAGCGAGAGCGCGAACGAGAGCATGGCCGCCGCTGCAATGCCGGGCGCGATGAGCGGCAGAGTCACCTTGGTTACCACCCGTAGTGGATTCGCTCCGAGATCCATCGCCGCCTCTTCCAGGGTCCAATCGAAGCCGCGGATCCGGGCTCGCACCGTCAACGCCACGTAACTCACCGAAAACATGATGTGTGCTATGACGATGGTCCAGAAGCCGGTTCGCGCCCCGACGTTGAGGAAGAGGGACAGCAGTGAAGACCCGAGCACTACTTCCGGCGTCGTGAGGGGCAGCACCAGGAGCAGATTAATGAAGTTGCTGCCGCGGAAGGTGTAGCGGCAGAGGGCCAGGGCAATGAGCGCCCCGAAGACGGTTGCGACACTGGTGGAGAGCGCGGCGACCTTGAGACTGAGCTTCAAGGCGTCGAAGAGCGGCTGGTACTTGAAGGGGTCCCGCCAGGCATCGAAGGAGAAGGCCTTCCAGACGAAATTGAATTTCCCTTCCGGCCGGTTGAAGCTGTACAGGATGATCACGAAAATCGGCAGGAAGAGATACAGCAGCACCATCGCCGCATAAATGTCCAGCAGCCGGGAACCGACCCGACGGTACCAGGGGATGACGGCGCCGGTCCGTGCTGTCATGCGAGGTCCTCGGTACCCAGCACGCGGGCGTAGAGCAGCACGCCTCCGGTGATCACCACCATCAGCACGAACGACAGGGCCGCCGCCAGAGGATAGTCCCGCACATCCAGAAATTGATTCTGGATGACGGTGCCGATCATCTGCTGATTGGGACTGCCCAGCAACTCGGCGTTGATGAAGTCGCCGAGCGCGGGGATGAAGGTCAGCAGGCTCCCGGCAAACACTCCGGGCAGCGAGAGCGGCAAAATCACCTTGCGAAAAGCGCTGGAGGGCGGGTTATACAGATCCTGCGCGGCTTCGACCAGACGGGTGTCGATTTTCTCCAGACTCACGTAGATCGGCAGGATCATGAACGGCAGGAAGTTGTAGGTCAGTCCGCCGACCACCGCGAGCGTGGTATTGAGCAGCCGGCCTCCCTCCGACAGCAGGTGGACCGACTGCAGGAAATTGATCGCGAACCCGTTGTCGTTGAGGATCGTCTTCCAGGCGAAGGTGCGAACCAGGAAGGTGGTGAAGAACGGCAGGATCACGAGGCCGAGCAGGAGATTCTTGTATTTGCCCGCGCGGAACGCCATCACGTAAGCCAACGGATACCCGAGCAGCACGGCGATGATTGTGGCTGCGAGTGCGTACTCCGCCGAACGGAGAAAATGATCACCGTAGCCGGTGAGCGCCTGATGGTAGCTCTGCCACCAGGGTGCGTCGCCGACGGCCAAGGAGGTCTTGGCCAGGGTTAGAGTGGGGATGACGTAGAAGACAATCAGCCACAACACCCCTGGGGCGACGAGCAGGTACGGCGCGAGCTTGCTCTGCCTCGCGCCGCCCTGGGCTGCTCCGGCCATGTTGTGCCTAGGCTCCGATCGCGTCCTGGAAAATCTTGTTGAACTCGGTGTCCTCGGCGTCGCTCAGCGCGCGGAAAACGTGGAGCCGGGCGCGAAGATCGTCGGGGGGATTGACCAGCGAGCTCTTGGCCAGATCGGGCGCGATCTTGGCCAGCTCATCGCCGGCACCCTTCACCGCGGAGATGTATGGCGCCGCCGCGACGATCTGGGCCGAGTGAGCCGGATCATAGCAGTAGTTGATCCAGGCCATCGCGAGGTCCTGTCGGTCGGAGGTCTTGGGGATGAGCATGTTATCCGAATACAGCATCGCCCCTTCCTTGGGCGCGATCCAGCGGAGATCCGGATTGTCGGCAGCCAGACCCTGGATGTCGCCCGACCAGGCGATCGCCACCGCGATGTTGCCGGCGGCCAGGTCCTCGGCGTAGTCGTTGCCGGTGAACGCGCGGATGTGCCCGCTTTCCCGCGCCTTCTTGATCCGGGCGCAGGCCTTCTCCGCGTCGGCCTTGGTGCAGTTGGCGGGGTCGGCGCCATTGGCCAACATGATGAGACCCAGCGTGTCGCGCATCTCGGTCAGCATGGTGACCTGACCCTTGTACTTGGGATCGAAGATGTCGTTCATGCTGGTCAGCTCGCGGCCGGTCTTCTTGGGGTTGTAGCCCACGCCGGTCATGCCCGAGAGCCATGGCACGCTGTACTTGCGGCCGGGGTCGAAGCTGACATCGCGCAGGTTGTCGACCAGGTTCGCCTTGTTGGGGAACTTGCTGTCGTCGAGCGGCGCGGCGTAGCCGAGGGTGATGAGCCGTCCCGCCATCCAGTCGGTGAGGACGATGATCTCGCGGTCGATGCTCTGCGAGCGCTTGAGCGGCTCGTCGATCTTCGCGAAGTACTCGTTATTGTCGTTGATGTCCTCGGTGTACTCGACCTTGATGCCGGTGGCCGCTTCGAAGTCGGGCACCGTTTTGGCATCGATGTACAGCGGCCAGTTGGAGACCCGGACGACTTTGGTGGCGGATCCTCCCCCGGCGGCGGCCCCTCCCTCCTTGCCCTTGCACGCGGCGAGGAAGCTGCTCCCGAAGGCGAGGCCCCCGGCGGCGGCGGCGGTACGGCCGAGAAACTGGCGGCGGCTCAGGGCGCGACGCAGGATGCGCTGGATTTCGGCGTCGCTGTCGCGGTCATCGGTACGGCTCATGGGCGCTCCTTGCGGGTTAGGACTGCGTTTGCACCGCACCGGTCGCGAGCTCGGCGGTGCTGGCGAGGGTGAGTTCCAGCGGGGAGGGCGTCTTGCTGGGCGGGAGCAGACGGGCAGCGTCAGCGTCCCAGGACACCCAGAGGGATTGGCCGGTATCGAGACCGGGCAACGGGTCGTCGTGTCCGACGTGAGCAACGATGGGAGTTCCGTCCGCGGCCTTGAGGATGCAGCGGATTGAGGATCCCTGGAAGAGAACCGCGTCCACGACCGTAGGGATAGCCGAGGCGCCGTTGGCCTCACGGCTCAGGTGAAGCCGCTCGGGCCGGATCATGACGGTCGCCGCGTCTCCCACTGACCAGGATCGAGGGCCCCCGTCGACCTGAACCAGCCGATTGCCCCCCACGAGCACGGTCATGTCCTTGCCGGCATTGGACTGGACCGTGGCGGGCAGCAGGTTCGCTATCCCGATGAAATTGGCGACGAAGACCGAGCTGGGAGAGTGATAGATCTCCTCGGGCGAGCCGATCTGCTCCACCCTGCCCTCGGTCATGACCGCGATGCGGTCCGACATCGTGAGGGCCTCTTCCTGATCGTGGGTCACGTAGATGAAGGTGATCCCCACCTCGCGTTGAATTCGCTTCAGCTCGATCTGCATCGCCTGGCGCAGCTTCAAGTCGAGGGCGCCGAGCGGCTCGTCGAGCAGGAGCGCGCTGGGATAATTCACTAGCGCTCTTGCCAACGCCACCCGCTGCTGCTGGCCGCCGGAGAGCTGGGTCGGTTTGCGGGTGGCGAACTTCTGCAGCCGGACAACTTCCAGCAGCTCCGCCACCCGCTTCTTCACATCGGCCTCGTCGATCTTCCGGCTGCGGGGGCCGAAGGCGACGTTGTCATACACCGACATGTGGGGGAAGAGTGCGTAATGCTGGAAGACGGTGTTGACGTTGCGCCGGTAGGGGGGCACCCGGGAAACGTCCTTCCCCTCCAGCAGGATGCGGCCGGTGGTCGGTTGCTCGAATCCGGCGATCATCCGAAGGGTCGTCGTCTTGCCGCAACCGGAGGGACCGAGCATGGAGAAGAACTCGCCCCGCGCGATCTCGAAATTGGCATCGCTTACGGCGACATAATCGCCGAACCGCTTGACCACGTGGTCAACGGTGATGACCGGATCCATGGGGCGTTTTCTACCTCAGAGTGATCGAAGGGAGGGTCTGTCGTGCCCAATCTACGTCTTGTCGGAGAGTTGACAACCCGGGGGCCGGGGCCCAGAGTTATTCCAAGACCGGCGACCGACTGCTTTTCCTCCCGCAGCAGGCGATAGCACCCAGCTTCCTCATATCAAGCCAGGACGTGTCATGAGCACTACCGTCGCTTCAACGAAGCCCGGGGTGAGCGATGAGTTGCTCGCCAGGGCCCGCCAGATCGGCGAGCAGGAAATGGCCCGGCTCCTCGAGCGCACCAAGGCCTCGGCCCGCCTCTACGAACGGGCGGTCCGTCTCCTGCCTTTCGGGGTCGTCTCGTCGTTTCAGAAGATGCAACCCTACCCGGTCTACCTGACCCGGGGCCGGGGCAGCCATGTCTGGGACCAGGACGGGCAGGAATACCTCGACTTCCATTGCGGCTTCGGCGCCATGGTGGTGGGCCACGCCCATCCCCGCATCGTGGAGGCGATCAGTCACGCGGCCAGCCGCGGCACCCACTTCGCCGTCACCACAGAAGAGGGCATCGCCTTCGGAGAGGAAATCGCCCGCCGGTTCAACCTCGAAATGCTGCGGTTCGCCAACTCGGGCACCGAGGCCACGATGGACGCGATCCGGGTGGCTCGCGCCGCCACCGGCCGCGATGTGGTCTGCAAGATCGAGGGGTCGTATCACGGACATCATGACGCGGTCATGTTCTCCGTGGTGCCAAATGCCGACGTGATGGGCGGACGGGAGCGTCCGGCCAAGGCGCCAGTCTCCCGCGGCCTGGTCAAGGACGCGTCGCGCTACATCGAGGTGGTGCCCTTCAACGATGCCGAGGCCCTCGAGAAGCTGTTGGTGGAGCGGGGGAAGGAAATCGCCTGCATCATCATGGAGCCGGCGATGATGAACATCGGCATCGTGGTTCCCCAGGCCGGGTATCTCCAGAAGGTCCGGGAACTCTGCACCCGTCACGGGGTGATCTTCATCTTCGACGAGATCAAGACCGGGTTCACGATCGCCGCCGGCGGCGCTACCGAGCGGTTCGGCGTCCAGCCGGATCTGGTCTGTCTCGCCAAGGCCATTTCGGGTGGTCTCCCGGCGGCGGCCTTCGGCGGCCGGGCCGATCTGATGCGGCTCATCGAGCAGGGCGTTTCTCAAATGGGGACCTACAACGGCAACCCGCTGGTCTCCCACGTGGGGCTGGTGACCCTGCGCGAGGTTCTCACCCCGTCGGCCTACCAGCACTTCGCCAAACTGGGCACTCGGCTCGCCACAGGATGTCAGAAGGTGATCGACCAGTACGGAATCCCGGGGCACACCGTAGATCTGGGCGCCAAAGGATGCGTTTCGTACCGGCCCACGCCGATGAAGAACTATCGTGATTTCCTGGAAACCAAGCCGGAACTCTTCGCGGCTTCCTATCCCTGGCTGCTCAACCGCGGCGTCTTCATGACCCCCGGCGATGAGGAGCAGTGGACCCTGTCGGTGCAGCACACCGAGGCGGACGTCGATGTCTACATCAGCGTATTCTCCGACTTCTGCCGCGCGCTCACAGCCTGAAGGCGCCGCGGTGAAGTACCCCGACGTCCGGAACTACATCTCCGGTCGCTTTGTGGCGGGTGGGGATCGGCTCCAGGACATCAACGACCCCTCCGACGGCAGCGTCATTGCCAGAGTCCCGATGGGCGGCGCTGCCGAGGTCGACGCTGCCGTCGCGGCCGCGCGCGTCGCGTTACCGGGCTGGGCTTCCACGCCGATCAAGGAGCGGGTCCAGGTCTTCTTCCGCTACAAGGCGCTGCTGGAGCAGAACCTCGCGGAACTTTCGGCGCTGATCAGCGAAGAGCACGGCAAGGTGAAGAGCGAGGCCGATGCTGAAATTCTCAAGGCCATCGAGCTGACCGAATTCGCCTGCTCGATGCCTCAGCTGGTCGCGGGGGAGACGATGGAGGTGAGCCGCGGTGTCGAGTGCCGGGTGGAGCGCTACCCGGTGGGCATCGTCGCCTCGATTGTACCGTTCAATTTCCCCTCGATGGTTCCCCACTGGACCATTCCCAACGCGATCGTGCTGGGGAACTGCTTTATCCTCAAACCGTCGGAACGGGTGCCGCTCAGCGCCCAGCGCATCGCGACGCTGCTGACCGAGGCGGGACTGCCTCCCGGCGTATTCAACACGGTGAACGGTGGCCGCGAGGCGGTCGAAGCCATCCTCGATCACTCCGGAATCGAGGCCGTCACGTTCGTGGGTTCAACCCCGGTTGCCCGCGAGGTGTACCGGCGGGGAACCTCCCATCTCAAGCGCGTGCTGGCGCTGGGCGGTGCCAAGAATCACGTCATCGTGCTACCCGATGCCGATCCGGAGATGGCCTCGACCGGAGTACTCGCCGCGATGTCGGGGTGCACCGGACAGCGCTGCATGGCGGCTTCGGTCATGGT
>DATIOP010000428.1:0-19212 GCA_035472975.1 Gemmatimonadales bacterium | reverse complement strand
CACCGGAGCCTCGCTCTCGACTCTCCATCTCAGCATCGGGCTTGCCGAGCGGGGCGTGAAGGTTCGATTCGCTTGTCCCGTCGGTTCGGAATTGGAAGAGGACGCACGAAGCGCCGGACTCGAGGTGGATGCGCTTCCCTTTGCCCGCCGCGGCCGGCGCCACAACGCGGCCCTGCTTCGCGATCTCCTCACCCGTCATCCGGTGGACGTGGTCAACTCCCATTCCGCTCGAGACCGGAAGGCGCTGACCTGGCTGGGGCTAAGTCGCCGTCTCACGGCCTCCCTGGTTGTCACCCGCCGCCAAATGCCGCGGAGTTTTTACCTCGAGAACTGGCTTTCAGGCCGAGTCGCTTCCCGAGTGATCGCCGTGAGTCCCGCCGTTGCCGAAGCGCTCGACCGCCGGGGGATTCCGCGCCGAAAGATCGCCGTGGTGCCTAATGGCCTGATCGCCGCAAGGGTGGACCGTCCGCTATCGACCGCTGAGGTGGAGGCCTGGCGGGGCCGCATCGAGTGGGATCCCAATCGCCGAACGGTTCTCATCGCGGCCCGGCGCAAGGCGCAGGACGTAGTCCTTCGCGCCCTTCGCTCGGTGACGACGCCGGTGCGACTCGTCATGGCCGGCGCCGGCGAGAATGCTTTTTCTCATCTCGTTGCGAAGGTGCCCGACCGCCACGCCGTCGTTTCCTTCAACTTCGAGCGGGACATCCGCCCGCTCTACGAGTTGGCCGACTTGGCCCTTCTGCCTACCTGGGACGAGGGCTTGTCCCAGGCTCTGCTCGAGGCGCTGGCTTTAGGATGTCCGGTCGTTGCCTCAGCGGTACCGGGTAACGCCTACGTCCTGAAGGATGGGGTAAACGGAAGGTTGCTACCGCTCGACGCGCCAGAGCGATGGGCCCAGGTGATGGACGAGCTATTGGGAGATCAGGACCTTCGGGAACGGCTTGGCGCTGCCGGCCGCCGCACCGCCCGGGAAGATTTTTCCCTGGACCGTACGGTTTCAGGAACGCTCGCCGTCTATCGCGACGTTCTCGGCCAGCCTGGCCACTGAGGCGTCTCTGCCTCGCACTCTCCTTCTCGCATTCGACTTCCCGCCCATTTGGGGGGGCATCGCCCGGTGCCTCTCGGAAATCGCGCGGCACTATCCCCCGGATGAGCTCCTCGTCTCTACTGGTATTACCACCCATAGATATCAAGCCGTCGAGGATGGAATCGATCGCCTCCAGGTGCCGAGCGATCGGCTGCGGACACTCGCCGGGTTGCGACGCTGGTCGTCCCGAGTGCTCGAGTTGAGTGACCGGGAAGCGACTCGCTTCGTTTGGGCCGGAAACCTGAAGCCTGCCGGCTATCCCGCGCTGTGGCTCCGGGCACGAAGGGGGATTCCCTATGGCGTCATCCTCTACGGCCTCGATCTTCTGCTGATCGAGAGACTAACGCGACGATCGCCGATGAAACGGGCGATAGCCCGTCGTTTGCTCGGGGGGGCATCTGCTCTGGTAGCAATCAGCGGCTGGACTCGTGCTCGGGCAGCCCGTCTCTGCGATTCACTCGGCCTCTCGGTTCAGGAGCGCTTGCACACTGTCCCTCTGGGAGCGGATCCCAGGCGATTTCACCCCGGGATCGGGACGGAGGATCTGCGGCGCCGTCTTGGCTTGGGCGAGAGGCGATGGCTCCTCACCGTTACCCGGTTGGTCGAACACAAGGGAGTGGACACGGGGATTCTGGTCCTCGAACGGCTGGCATCGGAATTCCCCGATCTCGGCTATGCCATCGCCGGCACCGGTCCCGAAAGAGACGCGCTTTCGGCCGAGGTTGAGCGGAAGGGGTTGAAGGATCGAGTGCGGTTCCTGGGAGAAGTATCTGACGAAGACCTGCCGGCGCTCTATTGCACTGCGTGTTTGTATCTGGGGCTCTCCCGCGAGCTGCCGATTCAGGTCGAGGGGTTCGGATTATCCCTGGTCGAAGCCTCAGCGTGTGGGGTGCCGGTCGTAGCATGTCGCAGCGGCGGAATTCCGGATGCGGTGCAGGACGGAGTGACCGGTCTGCTGGTTGAGCCGGGGAATGTCGAAGCGGCTACCCAGGCGGTCAGGCAAGTACTGTGTGACGAGGATCTTGCTCGAAAACTGGGCGCCGGAGGACGACTCGAAGTCGAGCGTCGCCTCAATTGGGACAGGGTAGTAGAGGATCTCCGCGCGATCGAGGCCGGGATCACACTCCCGGCGGCGCCAGCCGGACGCTGATCGCATAGGTAGGACAATTGCGAACGTAGGCTCCATCGAGCGGAGACCAGGTCTGAACCGGTGCGATGACCTCGGCGCGTTGGTCATCGGCCATCCGGAACACGGCGGGCGAGTGCATCGCACACATGCCGCAGCCGATGCAGCGGGAGCGGTCAACCCGGACCTCGACCCGCTTCTTGGGGTAGATGCCGCCTTCCATCTGGTCGCCCAGCGAGTCGAGGACGCCTGCGGTTGCACGGTATCCTTCATCGATCAGCTCGCGGTTGTGGCCAAACGCGAAGAGCGACATGTGCTCGACCCTGGGATGGACCAGCACCAGCGTCGGGTGTCTCCACTCCTTGAGCCGCGTCTCCATCAAAGTTTGCATCACGATCTCATACCCTCTGAGATACGTCGCCGCGAACCCTGCTTCCTGGACCTCGGCTCGGAGTGCGCCCGAGCCTCCAACGTCTACAGCCAGAACTAACGAGGTGCGCTGCACCGCCGCGATCTGAACCGGCAGGTTTTCGATTACCGCGCCGTCCACGTAGTGGCGGCCTTGGATCTCGCGCGGCGGGAGGATGCCGGGCAGGGCGCAGGAGGCGAATACCGCGTCTGCTACCCGGACCTTGCGAAGACCGGGAAGTCCCCAGAGCACCTGGGCTCCGGAATTGAGCTCCACTGTGTTGACCAGGAGGGGACGGTCCAGGTCTTCGAAGGTGCGGTCGCCAGCCAGGCTCTGAATCAGGTTGTCGAGCGGCTCCCGCCGGTAGACCGCAGGCGACTGCATCCGCTTGAGCGCCATGTCCACGTGAGCCACCTGGAAGATGTCCCGCCGCTTGACCCGGAGGCCGCGCTCGGTCATCTCGCCGATTGGCATCCCGGTAGCCCACGCGGCGGCGACCAGCGATCCCATGCTGGTTCCGACTACGAGGCTGGGCACGAGGCCCCGCTCCTCCAGCGCCCGGAGTACTCCGATATGCGCCAGCCCTTTGAGGCCGCCGCCACTTAGTACCAGGGTAAAGGGCCCGCTAAAGCTCACGTGCTTGCCGGATCGGTGGAGTCCGGGGTAACGTAGCGAGCCGGTCAGACGCAGAGAAGCCGTTAGCTGATAGCCGTCAGCCGTCAGCACTCAGTCCCCAGCGCTCGGTAAAGGAAGGACTTCAGGATTGACCGACACCATACCAGCTCAGGATTCCCGTTCCCCGTTCCCCGTGCCCCGTTCTCCCGGCTACGACGTGGAAGCTCTACGGAAGGAGGAGTTTCCCTGGAGCCGGGAAACCACCTATCTCGACCACGCCAGCATCGGGCCTCTCCCCGAACGGACCCGACGCGCGGTTGAAGAGTTCACCCAGAAGCGCGCCAAGCCTTACCTGCTCAAGCACGATGACATGTTCGGCGCCTTCGCCCGGGCACGGGAGCTCTGCGCCCGGCTCATCAATGCGGAGGTGGATGAGATCGGCCTGGCGACCAATACGACGTTTGGATTGTCGGTCGCCGCGCGAGGGCTTCCTTTCCGCTCTGGCGATATCGTCCTGGTGAGCGACCGGGAGTTCCCCGCCAACGTCTACCCCTGGCTTGCCCTCAGAAATCTTGACGTGACGTGTGAGATGGTCCCGGTGACCGCTCAAGGCTGGCCCGACGAGGAACGGCTGCACGCCAGGCTCACCGATCCCAAGGTTCGGGCGATCGCCGTCTCGTGGACCCAGTTCTCTACCGGCTATACCATCGATCTCCCCCGGCTTTCGGCGGCGACCCGCCAACTCGGCAAGTGGCTGGTCCTCGATGCGATTCAAGGTGTTGGGCAGATGCCACTCGATGTCCGTGAGACGCCGGTGGATGTCCTCGCCTGCGGCGCCCAGAAGTGGCTCCTGTCCCCCTGGGGCTCCGGGTTCGTCTACGTCCGGAGAGATCTGATCGAACAGCTGAACCCCGCGATGACCGGCTGGATGGCGTATGAAGGCACCGATGATCTCTCCCGGCTGACCCGATACAATCCGCTGCTGCGCGGGACTGCTCGACGCTACGAGATGGTGACCCTCCCCTTCCAGGACTTTTTCGGGATGAACCGCTCGTTGGAGCTGCTGCAGTCACTCGGCATCGAACACATCGAACGGCATCTCCGCGGGCTGCAGGTACCCGTGCTCGAATGGGCCGAACGCCGCAGTATTCCGGTCGCCTCACCCATCGGAGCTCGTGGGTCGGCGATCATCAGCGTCTCTCCACCCAACCTGTCGGCCTCGTATCACGCGCTGCGCTCGGCGGGGATCTACTGCAGTCTGCGCGAAGGTGTGATTCGGCTGGCGCCGCACTGCTACAATACGGTGGAAGAGATGGCGAGGGTCGCGGAGGTGCTGGAGAAGGTGAGAGGTTAGACGTGAGACGTGAGACGTAGGAAAGGTGAGGTGGCGGGCCTACGGCTTGTTCAAGCTGTTGCTTGATTTCTGTATCAGACAGCGTCGCCGGAGTCTGAGTACCAGTGCTTGTATCCGGCTTGCTAGAGAGATGAGTGTTCCGACGTCTGTCGGTCCAAGTAGCGCGGTGTCCCGGCAAAACTCCAATAACTCGGCTGTCTCTACAGCGGACCCGTAGGCGATGGTGAGGTGCCTGGCGAAGCCGCCCGGACTCCCTAAGGCATGACCCTCAGCGATATTCAGTCGCACTGAGAGTGAAGCGCGGCGCAACTGATCGAATGCTGCGGTAGCGGGTGGTTTCCATTTATGGATGGTCAATAGGTGAATTTGCTCTGAGAGATCCCTCGCGAGCTGCCAGCACAGGAGAGTCTTGTGGTCGCGCATTTGTCAGTTTAGGTGGCGTAGGCCAGCAGGAGTGGAGCAAGAAGTCGCGATCGTTATCAATATTCCCCGTCACGTCTCACCCCTTACGTCTCACGTGCGACGCTATGCCCTCCCTCGCTGACGCCCTCACGACCGGCTACGGTTTCTCGGGTGACTCCATCGTTTTCGGGGCCGCCCTCGAAGGCAGCTCGCTGATCACCGAGCCGAAAATTCGCGTCCCTCTCGCCATGACCAACCGTCATGGTCTCATCGCGGGCGCGACCGGGACCGGCAAGACCAAGACCCTCCAACTTCTCACCGAGCAATTCTCCGCCGCGGGCGTCCCGGTATTCGTCGCCGATATCAAGGGCGATCTCTCGGGTCTCGCCATGCCCGGTGAGTCGAATGACCGCGTCGCGCAGCGAGCGAAGGAGACCGGATGGGCCTGGAAGGCGGGGAGCGTGCCGGTCGAATTCGTGAGCCTGACTGGCAAGCTGGGTGTTCAGCTCCGCGCAACCGTGAGTGACTTCGGCCCCCTGCTTCTCGCGAAGGTGCTGGGACTCAATGACACCCAGGCCAGCGTGCTCACCCTGGTCGTCAAGTACTGCGACGACAACCAGCTCCCACTCCTCGACTTCGAAGACCTGCGGGCCGTGCTCCAGTTCCTCACCTCGGATGCCGGGAAGGGAGCACTCGCGGGTTATGGCGGAATGTCGGAGGCGACAGTCGGTGTGCTGCTCCGGAAGATGATCGAGCTCGAGGCTCAGGGTGCACAGGCCTTTTTCGGCGAGCCGCAGTTCGATGTCCACGACCTGCTGGCCAGGACCTCTGATGGTCGCGGGGTCGTCACCTGTCTCGAGCTGGCCGACGCGCAGGACAAGCCGAGGCTCTTCTCCACCTTCATGATGTGGCTGCTGGCCGATCTGTATCACAACCTGCCCGAGGCAGGAGATCTCGACCGCCCCAAGCTCGTGTTCTTCTTCGACGAGGCGCACCTCCTTTTTCAGGATGCTCCCAAGCCTTTCCTCGAGCAGGTGGAACAAGTGGTGCGGCTGATCCGCTCGAAAGGCGTCGGCGTGTACTTCGTCACCCAGACCCCGAAGGACGTGCCGCCGGACGTCCTGGCCCAACTGAGCAACCGGGTGCAGCACGCTCTCCGGGCCCACACCCCGGATGATGAGCGTCTGCTGGCCGCCACCGCCCGGACCTATCCCAAGGCTCCCTATCTCGACTTGGAGGAGGTGCTCACCTCCCTCGGCATCGGAGAGGCGGTTGTCACCGTACTCGATCCGCGCGGGGTTCCCACTCCCGTCATGCCGACTCGATTGATTCCTCCCGCGTCCCGGATGGCACCCCTCACACCTGATGAGCTTCAAGCCGACATCCGGCAGTCGGATCTCGTGAAGGCCTACGGCACCACGATCGATCGGGAGAGTGCCCGGGAGATCCTCGCCGCACGGCTCGCCAAGACCGCGCCTGAAGTGCCGCCACCGGAGGCCAAACCCGCGGGGAAGGTTGGAAAGTCGGTCGGGGCGGTTGTCGGGGGAGCGGTTCTCGGAGCGCTGGGTACTACCATCGCGAGAACGGTGGGGAGGGAACTGGTACGCGGTGTGTTTGGTATGCTGGGCGCCCGGGCGCCCCGAACGACGAGACGGACGCGGTGGTAGAGAGCGGGAGGCGGTAGACGGGAGACAGCAGACGGGAAGAGCAACGACCCTCTTGTTCTTTCAGTCTCCGGGTGTTCTTCCCGTCTCCCGTCTCCCGTCTCCCGTATCCCGTCTACTTCTTCGCCACCATCTCCTCCTTCAACACCTTCTTGGCAAACCAGTACACCAGAAAGGCGACGACAAGGAAGTTGAGTAGCGCCGCCAGGACTGACCCGACGGCGAAGGGTCCCAGGGTCCACTTCTGCCAGTCCCCGCCGGGCAAAACCATCCCGACGATAGGCATCAGGAGCCCGTCCACGATCGCCTTCACCAGTTCACCGGCTTTCCCTCCAATGATCACCGCGATGGCCAGGCCGATGACTCCGTACTCGTTGAGGAACCGCGTGAAGTCGCTCATCGGGAGATCTCCGGGAAACGGGGGAACGGCTGGAATTAGCCTAGGATTCCGCTACCAGTAGCGCGTAGTTCTTCTTGCCCTTCTGCAACATCGCATGTCCGCCGGCCAGCAGGTCTGCTTCGCCCAGAATGCGGTCCACGTCACTCACCGGTTCCGCGTTGAGGGAGAATCCCTTCCCCTGAATGCCCCGACGAGCGTCGCTCTTGGAGCTCGCCAGCCCGGCCTTGACCAGCAAATCGATCAATGAAAGTCCCTCTACCTCGGCTCGCGCCATCCGCAGAGTCGGAATCTCATCGGCCAGGGTCTGGAACACCGTGGCTTCGGCTGCCCGGAGATCCTGCCCGCCAAAGAGCAGGCGGCTCGCGGCGACCACCCGCCTGGCCGTGTCCGCCCCGTGAACCCGGCTGGTCAACTCCTCGGCGAGGAGCCGATGAGCCGCGCGCTGCCCCGGATCGCTCGCCTGCTGGTCCATCACGCGACGGATCTCCTCGAGCGACAGGAAGGTGAAGAACTTGAGGCACCGCTCCAGGTCCCTGTCGTCGGTGTTGAGCCAGAATTGGTAGAACTTGTACGGACTCGTCTTCCCAGCATCGAGCCAGACGTTCTCGTCCTCGCTCTTCCCGAACTTGGCTCCTGACGCCGTCGTGATGAGCGGGAAGACCAGGGCGTGCGCACTCTTGGCCTCCCGCCGTCCGATCAGCTCGGTGCCCGCGGTGATGTTGCCCCACTGGTCGCTACCACCCATCTGCAGCTCGCAGCCGTCGGTGCGGAAGAGGTGCCAGAAGTCGTACGCCTGGGTCAGCATGTAGCTGAATTCGGTGAACGAGATTCCCGTCTCCATCCGGCTCTTCACCGATTCCTTTTGCAGCATATAGCTGATGGTGAAGTGCTTCCCGGTATCGCGGAGGAAATCCAGGAGCCGGATCGGTCGCAGCCAGTCGGCATTGTTCCTCATCCTGGCCGCGTTGGCGCCCTCGAAGGTGAGAAACCGCTCCAGCTGCGCCCGGATCGCCTGGGCGTTGGCATCGATGCGCTCGACCGAGAGGATCGGGCGCTCTCCCCGCTTCCCGCTGGGATCTCCCACCATGCCCGTGCCGCCGCCAATGACCACGATGGGCGTTCCTCCGGTCCGCTGGAGCCAGGCCAATCCCATCACCGGAACCAGATTTCCGACATGCAGCGAATCCGCTGTCGGATCGAACCCGACGTATCCCGTAATCGGCCCCTGCTGCAATCGGTCGGGCAGACCCGGGGTCGCGTCGTGAACGAATCCACGCTCGCTGAGAAGGCTGAAAAGGTCAGGCATGGGGGCGAATGTTAGGGGTGGCCTATTGGTCGGGCAAGAATGGATAGTTGGTGGTGGGTAGTGGGTAGTGGGTTGTGGGATGTAGGGAATGCTTCTTCCCGTCTCCCGTCTCCCGTCCAATCCCCTACTCCCCACCACCTACACCCCACTCCCTGCATCCATCTAGATTCCAAGCATGCTTGAGACGCTCAGCCGCTGGTGGTTTACCCCCCGGATCCGTAGCAACGTCATCACCGGCGTACTCGCCACCGTGATGCTCCTCGCCGGGCTCGTGTTCGGTTCGTGGCGGCGCGCCTGCGCCGGTGCCGCTTGCCCATCCACCGCGAGCCTGGTCGACAAGGGCTACGATCCCCAGCAGGCATCCAAGGTGTACGCCGCCGACGGGCGGCTCATTACCGATCTCGGGCTTCAGCGCCGGACCCTGGTTCCGCTGAGCCAGATCTCACCAGCCGTGGTGGCCGCCTTCGTGGTCACCGAGGACAAGCGGTTCTACGATCACCACGGGGTAGACTGGTTCCGTTTCTTCGGTGCTTTGTGGGCGAATTTCCGGCACGGCGGTGTGGCGCAGGGGTTCTCCACGATCACGATGCAGTTGGCCCGGAACCTTTTCCCCGAAGACATCAGCGGACAGGACCGCACCATCCGGCGCAAGCTGCGCGAGGTGCAGGTTGCCTACGACATCGAGCGGAATTTTCCCAAGGACAAGATTCTCGAGTTCTATCTGAACCAGATCGATCTCGGCAACCGGGCCTACGGCGTCGAGTCCGCCTCCCAGCGGTACTTCGGCAAGTCGGTTCGGGATCTCAATGTGGCCGAGGCCGCGACTCTGGCGGCACTCCCCAAGGCGCCGAGCCGGTATAACCCGCGCAAGAATCCGGATCTCGCGGTCTATCGTCGCAACATCATCCTGACCTTGATGGAAGACGCGGGACTTCTCTCCCAACCCGACGCGGAGCGGTGGAAGTCCTATCCGCTGGTGCTGTCGTCCCGCTCCGACTTCAGTGAGGTTGCGCCGTATTTCATCGAATACGTCCGGCAACAGCTCGATACTCGCTTTGGTCCCGATCTCTACACCAACGGTCTGCGGATTTACACGACGATCGACCTCGACATGCAGCAGGCGGCGGAACGGGCGCTGACCCAGCAGCTCGATGCGATCGAAAGCGGGACCTACGGGGAGTACGAGCACCCGACCTACAGCCAGTACATCGAGAAGCGGGAAGACCAGAGCGAATCACCGGTCCCGACGCCATACCTGCAGGGCCTGGCAGTCACCCTCGAAGCGAAGACCGGCGCTATCCGCGCGATGGTCGGAGGCCGGGACTTCAACGACAGCAAGTTCAACCGCGCCACTCAGGCGACACGGCAGCCCGGATCCACCTTCAAGCCCTTCGTATACGCCGCAGCGCTCCGGGCCGGCTACCCGTGGTCCACCATCATGGTGGACGATCCCATCAGCGTTGAAATGCGTCCCGGCGAGCCGCCGTGGGAGCCGGCGAATTACGACAACAAGTTCGAAGGCGCCATGACGCTGCGCGAGGCGCTTTACAAGTCGCGCAACATCATCGCCATCAAGCTGGGCATGGAGATCGGGCCCCAGGCCGTGATCGGCGAAGCCGCGCGCTTCGGCCTCACCACGAACATCCCGCCCTATCCTTCGATCTATATCGGATCGGCGGACGTGATCCCGCTGGAGATCATCTCCGCTTATAGCGCCTTCGCCACCCTTGGCACCCGCACTACGCCGTACGCCATCGAACGGGTGGAAGACCGGGCTGGCAACACCGTGTGGGCACCCAAGCCGCGCAGCGAGGTCGTGATGGATTCGGCCCTCGCCTGGCTCATGGTGGACGGGATGCGTGACGTGGTACGTCGCGGCACCGCCGCCAGCACGGTCGGGGCCCGGTTCCCCATCGCCGCCGGCGGCAAGACCGGCACGACTAACGACTACACCGACGTGTGGTTCATCGGATATACCCCCGACTTGGTCACCGGTCTCTGGATCGGGATGGACAAGCCGCAGAAGATCATGGGCAATGCGCAGGGCGGCCGGTTGGCCGCGCCGGCCTGGACAGCCATGATGCGCGAGATCTACGAGCGGCGCCCGACCCCGGCCGCCTGGACCCGGCCCGAGGGACTGACCTTTGTGGAGATCGATCGCGGGACGGGGTACAAGTTCACGCCATTCTGCCCCAAAGATTCGTTGTACGTGGAATCCTTCATACCGGGAACTGAGCCGAAGGAGTTCTGCCCCATCCACTCGCCGTTCGGAAACAGCCAGAGCAACCCCCTGCAGAACCGACCGTAGATGACGGCGCTCCGGTGCCGTGCCGCCTGGGTGCTCCCGATCGATCGAGCCCCCATCGCCGACGGCGCCGTGCTGCTTGGGCCGGATGGGCGGATAACCGCCGTCGGTCCCGATGCCGTGGTGCCTGCGCCGCCGGGGGTGGAGGAGGCCGAGTTTCCCTCGAGTGCTCTCATACCCGGTCTGGTAAACACTCACACCCACCTCGAGCTCACCGGTCTCGACGGTCAGATCACTGAACAGGATTTCCCCTCCTGGATCCGGAGAGTGATGGCACTCAAGGCGGAGCGGTCACCAGCAGATTTTCTTGCGGTGGCTAAGCAGGGGATCCGGGATGGATGGTGTCAGGGCGTCACCACCGTCGCCGACACTGGGGACAGCGGCGCGGCGTTGCTGGCCCTGCATGAGCTGGGTGGAAGCGGGATTGCCTACCAGGAAGTCTTCGGACCACATCCGGATCAGGCCCCAGCGCAGCTCGCTGGCCTCACAAGCCGCCTCGAAGCACTCTCGCCGCTCGCCGGAAACCGGGTTCGACTCGGCGTCTCGCCCCACGCCCCCTATTCGGTAAGCGGCCAACTCTACGCCGGGGTAGCTCAGCTGGCACGTGAGCGCGGTTATCCCATAGCCGTCCACATCGCGGAATCAGTCGCCGAGTCCGATCTCCTGGGCTCGGCCTCCGGTGGGTTCGCCGAAGCGTGGCGGGGCAGGGGGATACCGCTCCCGACCCTGCCTGGCCGCACTCCGCTGGCCTGGCTGGAGCAGCATGGGGTCCTCGGTCCGACGACGCTGTGCATCCACGTGGTGCAAGCGAACACCAAGGACCTGGCACTCCTCGCGAGTCGTGGTGCTGCGATAGCGCACTGTCCCCGCTCCAATGCTCGCCACGGCCACGGAGCTGCCCCGCTTCGCTCGATGCTCGATCTCGGCATCAGGGTCGGGATCGGGACCGACTCCGTGGCTAGCGTCGCACCCTGCGACCTCCTTGCCGAGGGACGAGCGGCGTCTGCCCTGGCGCGTTTGCAGCCCGAGGAGGTTCTCCGGCTCTGTACGTTGGAGGGCGCTCGCTCTCTGGACCTCGAAAACGAGATCGGGAGTCTGATCCCCGGAAAGTGGGGTGACCTGGTCGCCTTTCGATTGCCCGCTCCGGTTGACGGGGCGCGTTTGGCGGATACCGTAGTGACGCGCCGGTCCGACGACGTCCTCGCAACCTTCCTGGCCGGTCGCCAGGTTTGGAGGAGTCCTTCATGAAGCTGCAGCGGCACGCCGCGATTCTCCGTATCGTTCGCGACCGTCGGGTTGAAAATCAGGACGTCCTTCGCGAGGCGCTGGCCGGCGAGGGAATCAACGTCACCCAGGCGACGCTCTCCCGCGACATTCGCGAACTCGGGCTGGCCAAGCTGGTGGATCCGCAAGGCGGTGCGTTCTACGCCAACCCCAACGAAGGCTCCCTGCGGCCGGACCTCGGCCAGATCCTCCCCACCCTGATGTTGAGTGTCGAGGGTACCGGTCCCCTGCTCGTGATCAAGACAGCAAGCGGTGGCGCTGGTGCCGTAGGCGCCGCGGTGGATCAGGCCGGATGGAGTGAGGTGATCGGCACTATCGCTGGTGAGGATACTGTTCTGGTGATCGCCCGGAGCCCCGCGATGCGGCAAGCCGTCGCTTCCCGCCTCGCAGCATTGGCGCGGTGACCGCTTTGTTGCTTGCCTTGGTGAGGCTTATCCCCTTACGATACAGGGTCTTCGGAAACGGTCCTGGAGAGAACCGGTGCGCTGTCTTGCCTTGAACGCGTCGTTCGAGCCCCTGACCATGGTGCCCGTCCGGCGAGCCCTTCGGCTAATCATCGAAGGCAAAGCGGAAATCGTCGAGGCCGAGAAAGACGATCTCGTTCGGAGTGAACGACTCGTCATCCCCCGGCCCGCCATCATCCGCCTTGTCAAGTTCGTGCACGTCCCTCGCCGTTTCCGCCGTCAGGTTACCAACACTTTCCTCTTCGCTCGGGACCACTACCGCTGCCAGTACTGCACCCGGAGTCAGTTCGAGCTGAAGCATCGGGAGTGTCTGACACGGGACCACCTGGTCCCGTTGTCGCGTGGTGGGAACAACGATTGGACCAACGTGGTGACGGCTTGCAGCACCTGCAACACGCGCAAGGGGAATCACCTGCCCGAGGAATGCGGTATGCACCCGCACTCGGCGCCCCACGAGCCGCACTTCGTTCACCTGTCCTGGGCGGTTCGCCGCCTCACCACGATCCAGGCCAAGTACATCCGCCTGTTCTACGGCGAGTCGGCCCTCAAGGCCCTGGCCGGTGTGGTCGCGACCAACGGGAAGCACTGAAACCGTGAGAGGTGAGACGTAAGAAGTGAGAAGGCGGTTCCGCCAGTGATCGACCCTCCTCAACATTGGTTGGGGAGGGTCTTTCCTTCTCACCTCTCACTTCTCACGCTGTTCCGTCTTCCGTCTTCCGTCTTCCGTCTTCCGTCTTCCGTCTCCCGCTCTACCTCACCTCGAACCGGTCCGACCTCCCCGTCAGCTTCAAGCTCGGCAAGCCCGCGAGCCGCAACATCAGACGGCGGGCACCGCGACCCACGGTCGTGCCGCTGATCTGGCTGTCTGGCACGGCCTGTAGCTCGCCCCGGAAGAAGCGCTCCAGCTCGTCGAGATCGGAATCCGACAGGGTCGTTACTTCGAGTGAGCCCACGTAGTAGTAAGTGCCCTGCTGGGTGGGTGTGACCTTGATCCGGTAGGAAAGCCCCAGTGCCGCAGCCAACGCTCCGGGCGTCGCGTAGCGGTTCTCGACCCGGTTACGGCCGACTAGTCGCGTAACGGTGAACTGCTCCAGCAGGGGCTCGTGTCGCGCTACTACGTCCCAATCCTGGGCCCTCGCGATCTGGTCAAACCAGCCCGACCGGGAGCGCCAGACCTCGAGCCGGTAATGCAGCCGTACCGGGAAGCCGGATCGCAGCATCGAGAGCCACGGCGTATCGGTCAGCAGGTTGTAGGTGCGAATGATCGGGGCCCGGCCTCCGTTGGATGCGGAGTCTGGAGCCAGAGTCACGTCGAGACGAACTGCGGTCGTATCCTGTGCCGCGATCGGTCCGGCCCCAACGGCGAAGAGCATGGCGATGCCGATCAGCCACCGGCTCGCGACTGCCCCCCTCCGCACACGGCTCACTGCTCCCCACTCACGATCAGAACCGCCGCTCGAGGCGGATGAAGAACCTGACCGGCTCCCCGTCGGTTATTGCTTTGGCGAGATAGAGCCCGATCCACCCGGCATCGGCTCCCACGCCGAGGTCGGCCTTCCACTCGTCGATGGAGGGGATGCGATTGTTGGGAACTCTTCCCGGTCCATCACCCGTAAGCCAGGACTTGCCCGCGTCGCCCAGCAGGACGAGGTACACCTCGTCGATCCCGAGGAATCGGTCCAGCTCACGGTCGTTCTTGTCGCGGTAGGTGTAGCCGAATCGAATCGGCAGGCGATGCCGGAACTCGGCCTGGGTGAAGATCGCCCGGTCACAGAGTGCCGCGTTCGCCGGGTTGGCAAAACCGGCCGGCGCACAGGTCTCGGCCCGGAATTCGTATCCCGGAACCAGGTCGAGTCCGCCCAGGGAGAGTCGCCGCTGCACCGGCAATGGATCCCCGCCGAGCCAGCCCCCGGCCCACAGTCGCAGATTCAGCCGGTCGTCCGCGCTGAGTCGGTTATAGCGACGGAGGTCGAGGGTCAGCCGGGTGTAGTCATAACTGTGGGTGGGAATCGGATCCCGCACGGCGGTCGGGAGCGTGACCGGCGCGACGTCGTCGCTGGTGCCCCGCTCGACTCCTCCGCGAATCCACCAGCCGCGGGTGGTCGCGGCCCCTGAATTTCGGGTGTCGTACTCGATGCCGATTCCGGCACTGTTATAGTGACCGTCGTCGATCAGCGGGTTGGGTCGCCAGACCTCTGAGTTGCGAAGCAGGGACCAGGGATCCGTGGCCCGGACCGAACCTTCCCACTCATGTCGCACGTTGGCTTCGATCCGGAGCTGCCGGACGGGGAAGAAGTAGAGGCTACCTACGATTCCCTGGGCGTCGAAGTAGTCCCGGTTGTCACGCTGGAGCAGGAAGGCCGACCACCCGATCTCGTCCTTCGGCAGTGTGTGTTCCTCGATCCCCCGGATCTCGCTGTAGACTCGCCCGCCGATCCCGAAGCCGCGTGGTGCGTTGAATCGGATGTCGCCCCGCACCGAGTAGCCGAAGTCGTCCCGGAAGGGCGAGGAGTTTCCTGCCGTCCGCAAAATCCCCCGCGCGTCGAGCCGCATGAAGATGTCGTGGGAGGGCCGGTACTCGAACGCGGGCCCGAAAACGATCGGGAGCCCCTCGATGCGGTTGTAGGTCTGGCCGGTGGTGAGGCGAAGCGTGGTTTTCACCTTCCCGGTCGCGAAGGTGCGCTGGGCCGTCGCCAGCTCGCCGACCGAACGGCGCCGCTCCCTCAAGGCCAGTGTGCCGTCCGCCTCTCGATAGACCGGGGCGGCGTCCCAGTAGACGCGTGCCTCTCCATCATGCACTCCGCCCGGGGCCACCGTCATTCCTCCTCCAGCCACCAGCACGTCTCCGTGGATCACCCCGCCCGAATCCACTACCAGGTCGCCGTTGATGACCGTGAGCGATCCTTCGATCGTGCCCGCGACGTGCACGCTGCCCCGGTAGGCCGCGATCTTGCCGCCGAGCATGCTTCCCCGTGGGACGGTGATCCCGCCGGGTAAACGGATGCTCAGCGAGTCGTTGTAGTCCTCGAGCAGTTCGGAGAGGATTTCCGGAGGCAGCGCGCCACGTTCGGTGGAATCGGAGACGGGAGCGTCTGGGTCGATGACGATGACACTGTCCTGCGCGAGGGCGGTGGAGACCGCGAGACTCGCCGGCAGGATGGTGAGGAGAACTACTGTGAGCGCCCGAACCAACCATCGTGCCGCGTTCGCCCAACTCGGAACGCGAAACACGGAACACGGAGTTCGGTACTCGGTACTCGGTACCCGGTACTCGGTACTAAGTACGTTCACTCTCCGCCCACTTCTTTGGAAATGAGGCCGAGCCGTTTCATGCGGCGATACAGGTTCGCCCGGTCGGTCTGAAGCATCCGGGCGGTTTCCGCCACGTTGCCCCCTGCGCGCGAGAGGGCCGCGCCAATCAGTTGCCGTTCATGGGCATCGAGCGCTTCGGCCAGGGGGAGAGCACCGTCGAATTCAGCTGCACTGGCCGGAACCTCGGGCTGGCCGGCTGAGGAAGCACGTGTGTTGTCTCCGGCGCGCATTGCATCGCCGGCGGCTCCTCCCACGGGGAGGACTCGGCCTACTGCGTGCTCGTCTACCACTTCGCCACCCAGAATCGCGAGCCGCTCCACCACGTTGGCGAGTTCCCGGATGTTCCCCGGCCAGCGATAGCTCCGCAACGTCGCGAGCGCCACCGGGGTGAAGGTTTGTGGCTTGCCGGGCCGGACGCGTCCCGCAAGGTGAGCGACCAGGGCAGGAAGGTCATCCAGCCGTTCGCGGAGCGGCGGCAGGTGAATGGGGAAGATGTTGAGCCGGAAATAAAGGTCTTCCCGGAAGGTGCCGCCGGCCTCGCTGCGATCCAGCTTGCGATTGGTCGCGGATACCACCCGAACATCAACCGCGGTCGGCTGCTCGGCACCCAGTCGCTGAAGGACGCCAGTCTCCAGAGTGCGGAGCAGCTTGGCCTGGGCCTCGAGATTCAGGTCACCTACCTCGTCGAGGAACAGGGTTCCGCCGTCTGCCAGCTCGAACCGGCCGAGACGGCGTTCGTGCGCTCCGGTAAATGCGCCACGCTCGTGGCCGAACATCTCTGACTCCACCAGCTCCCGCGGAATCGCAGCGCAATTGACCGTTACGAATGGTCCTCGGGATCGACGACTCGCCCGGTGGATCGCGGCCGCGACCAACTCCTTGCCGGTACCCGATTCTCCAGTGATGAGCACCCGGGCATCGGTGGTCGCAACCTGAGAGATGAGCTGCCGAACCTGGGCAATGACCGGGGTGGCGCCGACCATCTCCTGCCGCTGGCCCAACGCCTCCTGCAGGGCGCGATTCTGTGTGCGCGCCCGCCCCAGCTCGATCGCCGAGCGCAGGGTGACGAGGACTGCTTCGGGGCTGAGGGGCTTCTCCAGGAACTGGAACGCGCCGAGTTGTGTTGCGCGCACGGCGTCCGCGAGCTGGGCTTTGCCGCTCATCATGATGACTGGCACTTCAACCCGGCGTTCCCGGAGGCTCCGGAGCGTGTCGAGTCCATCCGGGCCCGGTGGCATCATCAGGTCGAGAAACATGACGTCCGGCTCGGCCTTTTCCACGGTGAGCAACGCCGCATGACCGTTTCCTGCCTCTTCCACCGTGAACCCTTCGGCACGAAGCAGCGCCCCCAGCATCCGCCGGATGTTGGCCTCGTCGTCGACGATCAGAATCCGATGAGACATAGGTGGAAGGGAAAGATAGACGGGATCAGGATTCTGGACGCGGGCAGGTGGTGGCGGAGACTTCTTCCATCTTTACGTTTCAGGCTGTTCCCCTCTCCCGTCTCCCGCCTTCCGTCTTCCTTCCTGCCAGCTCGACCACAAACGTCGCCCCACCACCCGGCGTGTCTTCCAGTCTGATAGTGCCGCCGTGGTCCTCGATCGTCTGGCGGACCAGCGCCAGGCCCAGACCGGTGCCGCCGTCCTTCGCGGTGACGTACGGATCGAAGAGCCGGTCCCGGATTTCCGATGGGACACCCGGCCCATGGTCTCGCATCACGACCCGTGCGCCGCTCGCGTTGAGTGGTCCGACCTCGAGCTCGACCGTGCCGGTGCCTCCACATGCCTCGGCTGCATTGCGAAGCAGATTGCTGAAGGCTCGCCGTAGTGGTTCGTAGTGTCCCACGATCCGGGGGGTGGAGAGCTGTACGCTCAGCTTTGACTCCATCCCCGGCGGCAGACTGGTCTGTCCCAGCTCGGCGAGCAGCTCGCCGAGATCGACCTCGGCGGCGGGACCTTCGGGCAACCGGCCGAACTCGGTGAATTCCCGCGCCAGCGCCTCGAGTCGCCCCGCCTCTGCCGTCAGGACTTCCAGAGGCTCCTTTTGCCCCGCCGTCGCTGAACGGGAGAGCTGAGCCACGGCGAATCGGATCGGCGTGAGCGGGTTTTTCATCTCGTGTGCCACCTGTCGGGCGACCTCGCGGAACGTGCGTAGCCGCGCCGCCTCGACCTGCCGGGGCGCGCGCCTGGGCCAGACCGGAAGCCATTTCCCGGAGCGCGCGGCGCAAGGCAGCGAATTCCGGTGCCCCACGCTGCGGCTCATCTGGGGGCAGCGGGTCTTCTCGAAGAATGTGGCCGGTCCATCCGACCAGCTCGTCGATCGGGCGGCTCAATTGCCGGGAGAGGTAGCCGCCCACACGAACCGACAGATACAGGACGAGCAGGCCCAGGGCGAGTACCGCAGCAGTGAGACCGGCGTAGTAATACCGGGCGTACGCCTCGGCCCGCTGCATCCGGCTCAATGTCCGATTGAGCTCCCGGAGGTGAGAAGAAAGCGCCTTCCGCTCGGCTGGACTAAGCCGGGTTGAATCCACTGTCTGGGCCAGGTCCCTGCCGGTGACGCTCAGCTGCTCCACGGCCGCCCGGGTTGCGGTGGCCGGATTGTTCCCCCGCACCGCCAGCACCCACCCGATCAGCGCGATCGACGTCGGGATCACGCCCACGAGCACGAGGGCCAGGAGAATGCGTTGCCTGAAGGGGAGGGCCATGGTGGAAATCTACGTCGCGCGCCCGGTGAACCAGCCTATAGCCGCACCGGCGACGCTTCCCACCCATTCCGACCAGGGAGAAACGGCCATTCCGAACATCCTTGAGACCAGAATCAGTCCCGCCGCGATGGTGGCGAGCAGAAGGAACGGCATAGCCCGACCCGCGCCGCAGCGTCCCGCCCAGTAACCGGCGGGTATCAACATGCCGCCTAGCCACAGTAGGGATCCGAGCGCGGCCTCGGGTCCCGCGGCATACTCCCACGGCAGGAGCATGGCCCAACCGGATCCGACCGTCGTTCGGCTGGTCCACCGTCCCTGACCCTGTGAATTGTCGATCGAGAGCGAAAGGCTCGGCCCATCCCGAAGAACAGTGATCTCTACCGGAGTGCCAGGTTCGGTCGGGAATCCCTCCAGGCGGACTGACGGACTCCGCAGTTCCAGGTCGGCGGCACGCGTCCGGGTTCTGAAATGAATGGTATTACCCGCCTGCGCCAGGACCAGGATTTCCTGCTGCTGATCGTCGAAGATCGAGAAAATCGGCGCTTCGTGTTCGGTGGATCCCTTTACGACCGCCGAAGCCTGCAGCAGGTACCGTTGGGTGAGAAGCGTGTCCCGCACCTCGCGGCCGTTGGCCAGTATACCGGCGGGGAGAGTCATCTCGCCGAGGTGGATTTCCCGGACGGTTCCCGGGAAGGTGTCGAATTGTCCCAGCTCCGGAGCCCATTGTCCGTACCGGGTGGACTGAGGGAGGGATGGTTGCGTGGCGAAGCTGGATCC
>DATIOP010000427.1:0-10376 GCA_035472975.1 Gemmatimonadales bacterium | reverse complement strand
CACCCTTCAACACCGTCACCTTATGCTTCTTCATCAGGAACTCGACGCCCTTCGAGTTCTGCTCGGCGACTCTCCGCGACCGCTTCATCGCGACCCCGTAATCGGTCTTGACACTGCCGACTTCGATTCCGAGGTCCTTTGGGTCGTGGGCGATGAGATGGGCCGTGTATGCGCTGTGAAGCAGCGCCTTGGTCGGGATACACCCGATATTGACGCACACCCCACCAAGTTTGTCTTTCTCCACGACGGCGGTGGCGAGCCCAAGCTGTGCGCACCGGATGGCGCAGACGTAGCCTGCGGGGCCACCGCCGAGGATGATCACATCAAACTGGGCCACACTGCCCTCCAATAGTTGTCAGGAATGAGGAGTCAGGAGTGAGGAGTAAGGACGGCGAATAGAGGAATCACTCCTTACTCCTCACTCCTCACTCCTTACCTTCTACCACACCAAAGCGAGCGGATTCTCCAGCATCGTCTTCAGGGTCCGCAGAAAAGCCGCGCCGGTTGCCCCGTCGATCACCCGATGGTCACAGGACATCGTGATCCGCATCCGGCGCCGGGGGACCAGTTCGCCCTCGTGAACCACCGGCTTCTGCTCGATCGTGCCAACGGCAAGGATGCCGGCCTCGGGCGGGTTGATCACGGCAGTGAACTGGTCGATATCGAACATCCCGAGATTGGAAACCGAGAAGGTGCCGCCGGTATACTCGTTCGGTGCCAGGCGCCGCTCCCGGGCCCGGGCTGCCAGGTCGCGCGACTCCAGGGAGATCTGTCGCAACGTCTTCTGGTCGGTGTAGCGAATCAACGGGGTGATCAGGCCGTCCTCAACCGCCACGGCCATGATCACATGCACTTCGTTCCAGTAACGGATATGGTCATCCTGCCACCAGGCGTTACAGGCAGGGTGCTGTCGCAGCGCGCTGGCCACCGCCTTGATCACGATGTCGTTGAACGAAATCTTGGGACTTTCTGCTTCTGCCCCCTTGCGCGCTCCCGCATTCAGCGCCTCTCGCGCCTCCCAGACTCGCTCCATGTCCACTTCGGTGGTGAGATAGAAGGTGGGCACCGGCCCGATGGACTGAACCAGCCGCTTCGCGATGGTCTTCCTGATCTGGGAAAGCGGCACATCCCGGTACGCCTCTCCCGGCGCCATCACCAGAGGAGCAGCGGCCGCAGCAGGCGTTGCAGCCGGAACGGTTCTCCCGGTGCGGGCTTCCTCGAGGTCGCGGATCACTATGCGTCCATCCGGACCGGAGCCTTGTACCAACGCGAGATCGACTCCGCGCTCGGTGGCGATTTTTCTCGCGAGGGGGGACGCCTTGATTCGTTCTGAGGGGCGGGGAGCTGGAGCGGGTGCCGGAGCCGGTGTCGGTTTTGCCGCAGGAGCCGCGGCTTTAGCGCCCGCCGGCTTCTCGACGCCAACCTCCTCACCAGGCTGACCGATCACCGCGACAACTTCGGCCACCGGCACGGTCGTGCCTGCGGTGACGAACTGTTTGAGCAGCGTCCCACCCGCGCGGGCGACCAGATCCATCACGGCCTTATCGGTCTCCACCTCGGCCAGAACATCGCCGGCGGACACCGTATCGCCCTCTTTCTTTTTCCACTCCACCAAACGGCCTTCCTCCATGGTCGGAGAGAGGGCCTCCATCAGTACCTTGGTAGCCATTAGCTATTAGCGGTTAGCTGTTAGCAAGTCTTTGAACGACTCGGTCTGTCTTATCCAACCACGAGGAGCAGCTAAGAGCTGACAGCTAATAGCTACTCTTAACAGCTACGCCCGATACATCACTTCTCCCACCGCGGCCACCACCTTATCCGCATCCACCTTGGCCGCCTTCTCCAGCCGCTTGTTGTACGGCATGGGAACATCGGCTCCGGTGACTCGCAGTACCGGGGCATCCAACTCGTCGAATACCTCACGCTGAATCTCGTCCACTACCTGCGCCCCTACGCCGGCGAAGGGCCATCCTTCCTCGACTACGACGCAGCGGTGGGTCTTTCCGACCGACTCGAAGATGGCCGCCGTATCCAGCGGTCTGATGGTGCGAAGGTCGATGACTTCGGCCGAGATTCCGTCCGCTTCGAGCTGCTGCGCTGCCTTGAGCGCGATGGCGACCGTCTTCGCGTGGCAGACGAGCGTCACGTGCTCCCCCGGACGCTTGATGTCCGCCACACCGATCGGCAGCGTATACTCGCCCTCCGGCACTTCGCCCTTCACATTGTAGAGCATCTCGCCCTCCATGAACACGATCGGGTCGTCATCCCGGATCGCGCTCTTGAGCAGGCCCTTTGCGTCCGCCGGTGTCGCCGGCATCACGACCTTCAAGCCGGGGATGTTGGCGTACATGCTCTCGAACGACTGCGAGTGCTGCGAGGCGAGTTGCAGTGCGGAGCCTGAAGGGCCGCGGAAGACGATCGGGACTCCGACCTGCCCGCCGGACATGTAGCGCATCTTGGCCGCGGAATTCACCAGCTGGTCAATCGCGAGCAGCGCGAAATTCCAGGTCATGAACTCGATGATCGGTCGCAGGCCAACCATCGCCGCCCCGACCCCGACCCCGGCGAATCCCAGCTCGGTGATCGGCGTATCCACGACGCGGTTGGGGCCGAACTCCTCCAGCAGGCCGCGGCTCACCTTGTAAGCGCCCTGGTAAACCCCGACCTCCTCGCCCATGAGGAAGACATCGGGATCCCTTTGCATCTCCTCGCGGAGAGCCTGGTTGAGCGCGTCGCGATACGTCAATGTCGGCATGGCATTCCCGGATTCGCCGGTAGTGGGTTGTCGGTGGTAGGCTGTGGGGAACCATGCATCAGTCTTCTCCCCAATACCCGCTCCCTACTCCCCACCACCTTCTTTGATCGGCGCATACACATCCGTATACAGCTCCTCGGGCGCTGGATCTTCCGCCGCATCAGCGAAGTCATAGGCATCCTGGACCTCTGCTACGACTTCCTTGTCCATCGCGGCGATCTGCTCGTCGGTGATGATACCGTCGGCCTTGAGTTTCTCCTGCCAGAGCAGGATCGGATCCCGCTTGCGGTGTGCCTCCACCTCTTCCTTGGTCCGGTAGTGACCGTGGATCGGGTCGGACATCGAGTGTCCGACAAAGCGGTAGGTCCTGATCTCAAGAAGCGTCGGTGCTGCAGGTCGGCGGGCCCGGACCACTGCGCGGTCCATTGCGGCCATCACTTCCAGCAGATCCTGTCCGTCCACCACCTCTCGAGACATGTCGTACGAAGCGGCGCGCTCGGAGATGTTCCAGGTGGCAGTCGCCCGGTCGAGCGCAGTGCCCATCCCGTAGCGATTGTTCTCGCAGATGAAGATGCAGGGCAGCTTCCAGATTCCCGCCATGTTCAGGGCCTCATGGAAGGCGCCGTTGTTGATTGCCGCCTCTCCGAAGAAACAAATGGCGACTTGGTCTTTTGCGCGGTACTTGATGGCGAAGCCGATTCCCGCCGCAAGCGGAATATGCCCGCCGACGATCCCGTGTCCTCCAAGGAAGCCGAGAGATGCGTCGAACATATGCATCGACCCGCCCTTGCCCTTCGAGCACCCCGCCGCCTTGCCGAACAACTCGGCCATCACCGCGCGGGACGATATCCCACGCACCAGCGCCTGACCGTGGTCGCGATAGGTGGTGACGATGTAGTCGTCGGGTCGCAGCTGAGACAGGCAGCCGACTCCCACCGCTTCCTGGCCGATGTAGAGGTGACAGAACCCGCCGATCTTGCCCAGGCTGTACGCCTCACCGGCCTTCTCCTCGAAGCGCCTGATGAGCAGCATCTGGCGGAGATAAAGCCGGTACTGCTCGGCGAGCTTGGTGTCGGGCTTGCGTGCGGGCTTGGTGGAGACCATGGGAGGCGGGCCGTCAGCCGTCGGCCGTCAGCATCTCCGCTGACGGCTGGAGGCTTGGGGTTGGTGGCTCTTCGCTGACGGCTGCTGGCTGACGGCTAACGGCTGCTTCCGCCTGTTCCCACGCGTGGTAGGACGACCGCGTCAGCGGGCTCGACTGAACGTGAGTAAATCCCAAGCCCATTCCGATATCTCGCAGCTCGTCAAATTCGGCCGGCGTGTAGTAACGCGCGATCGGCAGGTGAGCCGCGGAAGGCCGGAGATACTGGCCCAGCGTGAGAATATTCACGTCACTGCGTCGCAGGTCCCGCATGCAGGTCACGATCTCGTCCCACTCTTCACCCATGCCGAGGATTACGCCGGACTTGGTCAGTCCTTCCGGGGCCATGCGGCGGGCCGCGGCGAGAAGGTTGAGCGCGCGGTCGTAGCGTCCTCCCGGACGGGCCAGGCGGTACAGCCGCTCGCAGGTTTCCAGGTTGTGATTGAAGATGTCCGGCTTGGCCTCGAGCACGATGTCGAGCGCCGTCTCCGAACCCTTGAAATCCGGCGTCAGCACCTCAACCGTCGTTTCCGGCAAGCGCTGGTGGATTTCCGAGATGCACGCGGCGAACGCTTCGGCGCCACCGTTGGGGAGATCGTCCCTATCTACCGATGTGATAACCACGTGGCGCAGGCCCATCTCCGCCACGGCATCAGCCAGTCGCACTGGCTCGAGCGGGTCGTAGGGTGCCGGAGTCCCGTGTGAAACCGCGCAGTAGGCGCAGTTCCTGGTGCACACGTCGCCCAGGATCATGAACGTGGCGGCTTTGTGCTCCCAGCACTCGCCGATGTTGGGACAGCGAGCTTCTTCGCAGACCGTGTGCAGCCCGAGGTCCCGCATCAACTGCTGGATCTGCAGGTAGGTTGGTCCGCCCGGAGCCTTCACCTTGAGCCAAGCGGGCTTCCGGGGCGGGGGATTGGCAGGGACTGAAGTCAGCTCGTTGCTGCGAGTGAGCTGGACCAGCGGGAGAACCATAAGGTCTCCAAACCCCTAGACAGGAGAGCCGGACTACTTACCGGGGATGCAAGCTAGTGCGACCTGTCGGAGGGGGCCATGGGCAAAAGGGGCATTTTCAACCGAATGGATGAAATTGCCTACATCCCAGCAGGAGACTCCTTACAGCGGTCCAGAAGAGTGGCAGCATCCGTCTTTACCGTCGACGTGGCATGGGCCTCGACCGTGGTGATCCCGCGTTCTGTCTGGTACTCGTCGAAGGTGCTTGCCTTGACAGTCAGGTCGGAGCCAAGTGTTGTACCGGTCGAAGCCTGCAGCTCGATTTGATCGTAATGCCGGCGGAATTTCACGTTCGACTCCCGATAGGTACTGTCGTTCTTCTGGGAAACGATTCGACGCGCATCGTCGTCGTGGATCAGCTGCTTGTACCCCAGCGACTTGAGCTGTTGCTGGGCACAGGTGTACGCGTCGTCTCTCGCCAGGCTGGAAGCCGCGGCGCCGGTGCTGTACAGGGTCCCGCCGCCGCATGCGGCGAGAACAAGAGCGATACTCAGACTGGAGGTGATCCCGACTCCGACTCGCAGGGACATTTCACAACTCTCCGACGTGGAATTGAAGAGGATGGGGTGGGCGAATAGTAATCGGTTGCGCCTCAGGACAGAGAGGGTAGGAAAACCAACGGCCCCCCATGACGGGGAGCCGTTGTTAGCACCGAATGAACCGCTGACGCGCTGCCGGGCCTAGTAGAACAGCATGAAGCCAAACGCGCCGGTGAACGCCTTGTTTTGCTCTACGTTGTTGTTCTTGTCGTCGGACCACATGTAGTTGCCTTCCACGACGATCTTCAGAGACTTGGTGGCCTGGTGGTAGAGGCCGCCGGAGATCAGGCTGTTCTCGGTCTTGAAGTCGGGCTCGCCGCTGGTGGCCTGGAGGAAGCTGGAGCCGTAGCTGGCCGCCAGGGTGTTCTTCTCGCCAAGGCCGATCGTCGCCTGAGCAAAGCCGCCGTAAGAGTCGCGCAGCTCGCCATCGGCGCCGACGCCCAAGCCGCCCAGGGCCGGTCCCACACCGGAGAATTGAAGGGTTGTGCCGATGCCCTTGCCCCAGTAGCCGGTGCCGGTCAGCGAGAACTTGCCGTTCTCCGTCTTGAAGGTAAGGCCGCCGCCGACGCCCGTGGCAGTCTTCGACTGATTAGCCACCGGGTCCTTGGCGTTCTGCACCGTGCCGTTCAGGAACAGGTTGATGTTCTTGCCCTTCCACGTGAACTCACCCTCGAGCCGTGGGACATCGGTCTGGGTGTAGTTGCCGTCGAGCGCGGAAGGATCCATCAGGCCGATGCTTAACTGGGTGGGTCTGCCACTCTGCGTCGAGTAGGTGATCTGGCCCACGAAGTTGGCATAGGGATAACCATAGCCGATACGGCCCAACGTCGTGCCCGCCGGGGCGATGCCACCGCCACCGACGCCGAACAGGGTCTGGTCCGCCAGGATGTTCCCGCGGGCGAACAGGCCCAGTTCCTTACCGGCCAGGATCTGGCCCCAGCCCCCGCCGATGGTCAGGAACACCTGACGCATATCGATCTGGGCGCCGAAGCAGTCGTGGATCCCGCCACCGCACTGCACTTCGGGCGCGAAGCCGAAGTGAACGCCGAGGTCAGTATTGCCCTCTTTGCCCTTGGCTTCGAACGTCGCGAACGCGGGCAGCAGGCCGGTGCCGTAGTAGAAGCCCTTGCCTCCTACGCCGGTCAGAGTTCCGGGAGAACCGGTGGTGCCGCCAGATTCCTGGTGCTGGTACTGCGCGAAAATGTTGACGTTCCCCGCGAACGAGAACGTCCAGCCGTTACTCATCTGCATGGTCAGCTGCGCGTTGGCGGTACTCGCCGCGGCTAGCAGCAGACCGCCCAACAACAGTGCGGAACGCTTCATCGGTGCCTTCTCCTGACTAGAAGAGGAATTGGAACTACCCGCTTCATTACAAGTGCCTGCACCAACTGACGTCTCAAACAAAGTCAGCTATGGATCTCACTCCTCCTGTTGCATCTGCCGTTTGAGATCGTTGTTCACCTCCCAGAAAGCGTACCAGAGCGCGTTTGGACGATGGTTCTCCCACCAGAAATAATCGTCGAGCCGGGCCCCATAAACATTGGCCCCATAGCGAAATAGCAGCCCATTCACCCGCAGGCTGTCCATTACCCGCCACAACCCGGCCGAATCCCGAACGCCGGAGGCCAGCGCCAGGCTCAACGCGCTGCCTGCGAGAAAGCCTGAAAGGAAGCTGTTGCGTGCGTCCGGACTGAGCTTCGCCCAATCCCGACCGCTGATCGAAAACCAGTTCGGGTCCCGTATCTCACGAATCGGAAAAAAGATACAAAGACCCGCCAGCACCGCAACCCGGGGCCATTGAATTCCTAGCATCTTAGTCGGGTATGAGCGTCCTGTTGGGTTCAATCCACAGCCTCGGAATTCACGGCTCCCCCTTAGTTGCTGGTTGAAGCCTTCATCGAGGGGGCCGAAACCTGGGAACTCACCACGAAACGGATCCACATTCCTGAAAGCCCGTGCCCCGGCACTCCGCAAATTATCCGGTACTCCGCAGCAGGATCGGCGCTGAAGCGCATGGTGTCCTTCTGCCCCTGGGCGAGTCCCTGCGTGGCTTCCCGAGTGTAGGCTCTAGGGATCGCCGCTTCTCCCGCCATGTTCGGTAGCGGACCCTCGGCGGAGATCATCACGGCACTGTGCGGTGTCCCATCATCATTCACGAAGGGCATCACGACGGTGGATCCGGCCGGTACTGTGAGAGTGAGTTCTCCGTCGGTGAAGCCGTTGAAGTTGAAGGGACTCTTGGCTCCCCCGGTGACCCCCGCAATCAGCTTGAAGGTGACGGTCTTGGATGCTGAATCGTAGCTGAGCCACGTTGAATCAATTGGAAAATGACCGGCGTGTTGCGCTCCGGTGGTCTGCGCCGCCGCCGTGCGGGCGACAGCCAGAGCAGCCAGAACGAGCAGAACCTGCCGGGACTCTCGCCAAATCATGCCGACTCCCGAAAAGAAGTAACTGTCAAAGTGAAGCTGGCCAGCCGGCATGGCTGGCCCGCTTCTCAAGATAGAACCGGCAAGGGCCTACGAGGAGGCCTCGCCGATCGCCCCGGTCAAGCGGGCGGTGTGTACGCCTTCGGCAGCCCGAAGATGTATACGCTGTTGCCCAGCGGGTAGCTCAGCTGGAAGTTGCCGCCGCAGGCCACCGCGATGAACTGCTCGTTCTTGAACTGGTAGGTCATAGGGGCGGAGTTGCATCCGGCGCCCGCCTGGAACTGCCAGAGCAGCTTCCCGGTGCGGGAATCGTAGGCGTTGAAATTCCCGTTGCCTTCTCCGGTAAAGACGAGACCGCCGGCCGTCGCCAGGGCTCCGCCCATCATCGGCTGAGGCACCTTGACCTGCCACGCCTTCTTGCCGGTGCCGAGGTTGAGCGCCGTGAACAGGCCATACTGCTCCTCACCGGCGATCGCGACGAAGGCCGAACCGAGCCACAGTTTTCCCTTGTCCCACGCGGCGTTGTGGGTGATGTAGTTCATCGGCTGATGGAGGCCTGCTACGAAGGCGTAGTTGAGCTTGGGATCCACCGCGATCGGCGACCACTCTGCACCGCCGTTGGCGCCGGGAAGCATCCGGGTACCCGAGGCGGTGGGCTGGGCGAACATGTTTTCCTGCGGGGTGAAGTTCTCAGTCTTGCGCACCAGCGTGCCGGTTGCGGCGTCCAGCACATAGACCCAGGCCGTCTTGCCGGCATGGACCACGACTTTCTTGCCGCCCAGCGTCGTGACGACCGGCGGAGACACGGCGTCGAGGTCCCACACGTCGTGCGGAACCGTCTGGTAGTACCACTTGGTCTTGCCGGTTGTCGCGTCGATGGCGACCACGCAATCGGTGTACAGGTTATCGCCCGGGCGCACGCCGCCGTCGAGGTCGGGCGAGGGGTTACCAACCGCCACGTAGATGAGACCGAGGCTCTGGTCGTAGGCCGGAGTCATCCAGACACCGCCGCCGCCGCGGGTCCACGCGTCCGCGTACTTGGCGCTGTCCGACTTCTCGGCGCCGGTGTTGCGGTTCAGGTTGTTGCCTTCGGGGGTCGCGTCTACCCAGTTGCCGTACCAACCATTGGGAGCCGCCTCATCGAAGGTGGGATCGCCCTTGGGAGCGGGAATCGAATACCAGCGCCACACCTGCTTGCCAGTCACCGCGTCGTAGGCGGTCACGTGGCCTCGGATACCATACTCACCGCCCGAGACGCCGACGATCACGTTGTTGCCGATGACAAGCGGCGCGTGGGTGATACTGTAGCCGAAGGCCGGATCAGCCACCTCGTTGTCCCAGACCACGTCACCGCTCATCCGGTCGAAGGCGATGAGGTGGGCATCGAGGGTCCCCATGTAGACGTGCGGGCCATGCACGCCCACGCCGCGGTTGTTGGGGCCGCAGCAAAAGATGGTGGTGCCGAGCTTGTGTTCGTAACGCCAGACCTGCTTCCCGGTGTCGAGGTTGTACGCGATCAGGGTGTTGTACGGGGTGGTCACGTACATCATGTTCTCAACCACGATCGGCGTATTCTCGAACGAGCCGAGCTTGCTGATCCCGGTCTGGAAGACCAGCCGAGGCACCAGCGACTTCACGTTTGTGGCATTGATCGCCGTAAGCGTGGAGTAGCGCTGGTTCCAGTCATTCCCGCCATACGTCATCCACTTGGTCTGGGCGGAGAGGTTGCTGGCAGCCGCTGCGCAAACGAGCATGGCCAGACCCCAACGAGAAGCACTGCGCATGGGAGAAGGTCTCCTGGGCTATAGGGAACTGAGGAAACGACCATCGTGCCGCCACGACACAGCCAGACGCGGGCGGAAGCGCCATTGATACGCGGGCTTTAAGAGGCTCGGGAAGATGCCACCGCCCACGGCCGTGGGACGGCGGCGCTTTTGGAAATAGGGCTTGCGACCGGAACCGTCAAGTGGCCTTTAGTGGAATAGGAGCACTGCCTTCTTGAAGGTCATGAAGACCCCCCACCCCAGCGGAATTCCCACCGCGATCCAGGCCAGTGCGACCAGCCCCCAGTTCCCCGGTTCGGGCTGGCTGCCGGTCGGCTCGTTGGGTTGCATGTGCGTTTCTCCTCGAGGTACCGTTTCTCCGGAACCGTCTCGTCAGTGGCCCCGCAGGCGCTCCCGGGCCAGCTCCTCGTCGGACATGAAGTAGCGGTCGGGAAGCGGCCGAACCAGCAGGTTGCAGATGAAACCGATCACCAGGAGTCCAGCCAGGACGTACATAGTGGTGTTATACGCCTCTGCCACTGGTACCCCGCGGTCCACCTGATGTTGCCGGATCTCGTTCACCAGCAGCGGGCCCACGACACCGGCGGTGGACCAGGCCGTCAGCAATCTTCCGTGAATGGCGCCCACAAACTGGGTCCCGAAGATGTCCGACAAATAGGCGGGGATGGTGGCGAAGCCGCCGCCATACATCGTGATGATCACGCAGAAGATCGCCAC
>DATIOP010000426.1:0-1695 GCA_035472975.1 Gemmatimonadales bacterium | reverse complement strand
CCGAACCTTCGAAAATGTCTCGCCAGTGGAGCGCTGCCTTGCCGGTCCGCCGGAAGAGTACGAAGCCGTCCCCGACCGCTCCTGCTTGGACGCATGCTTGCGGACGATGGATTGGGCTTGACAATAAGGCGTAGCGTGGATCGACGGTGGAGACGACGATTCGGACACAGCGTGAGGGGAACGCTCGGCCGGGCATGCTGAAGGCATCCATGATCGTCACCTTCTCCAGGTAGGTCGGAGCTCGTGCCGCCAGCCCCGGAGAAACTCCAACAACCGCCAACAGACAGGTGCCCAAGGCCGAAGCACATAACAGCCGAGTCGCCAAGCGGAAGCTCCCCAGGTGGTGGATAGCCGAAGGGAACAAGCGCCGGCTAGTCTGCGGCCTTCGGCCGACGACCTCGCCGGGCCTGTTTAACGCCCTTTGATGCCAGATCTGCAACCTCGCTGGCATTCACATCGAGGACGACCTGACCCCTCCGTGCGTCGGTGTACCTGATGGTCACCGTTGCCGCGTCCTTCTCGTCAATCACTCTGCCGGTCAGGTCGGAAACGAAGATCGTCTTGCGTGCCATCGACTTCTCCTTCGCTGGGGGTCTCCCACGAGTCTAGACCTCGCCGCTTAGCCCACTAATGAGTCACGTTCCGGTCAACGCACCCTCGCCGGCTGCAATGGAGTCACACAAAGATGCAATTCCGTGACTCTGTGCAGATCCCACGGGGATCGCACTTGCGAAGGATCCGCCCGAAGAGTCGATGAGGTCAAGCGAGAGCACTCTCGCCCACCCTGGATTCCCGCCACCTCGGTGATAATTACGCCTGGGATTCGACTGGCTGGGGCGGTGGCTTAGACGGGAGCGTTGGCGTATAAAGGGAGCACCATTGCTTACGAAGACTTTCCAGGTGGCAGCAGTCGCGATCATCGCGGCGCTTGTCGCGGTTGGCGCTTCGCCTCTGCAGGCGCGTGAGCCCGTATACGGCGGAATCGGCGCCACTATCGCCCACTTCAACGCGGTGCACGCCAACCGTCCCGGGAAACCTTCCCCAGGGACTACCTACTACCGGGTTGAAAGAACACGGAACGGCCGCGTCGAGGATTACCACGTGGTTGTCGGTTGGAAGTCGAAGCGCAGCACATCCGAGCTTCTGGCGCGGCTGACGGGGCGGGAGCTCCCGAGCGACGCGAAGCTCGTCAATCCTTACAACGGCGTCTGTGCGACGTATCGGAGTCGCTGGCTGGGCCGCGTCATCGGGCTGCCGGTCATCCAGGTGTCCGCGCCAGAACACGCCTGGTGGAATGGCGTGTGGGCGGGGCGGGGGCCGCCTGGTACAGGTTGTAAAGGCTAACGGCAGCAGATCGTCGAACTCCGGCTGCCGTCTTCGCCGCAGCGCGCGGCTTGGCCTGCGGCGTCCCTTGAACCGCGATCAGGGGTCATCCCCGAACACTGGCCCAGGCTAGGGTGAACGCCTATGGACATCGGGCTCTCGGAGCGCTTGAAGAAGCGGCGCTCCGATCTGCGGCGCGCTGTGTAGCGGTGAGCTTGTCTGCAGACGGCAGCAAGTCGTACTTTGCGATATTCGAGATCAATTCTTCGATGAGGAGATCTGGGGCTTTGGGTAGGCGGCGCGGTCGGCTGGGGATGGGCCTGATGTTCTATCCGCGCGGCGGTTCGGCGCAGGTTGCTCGGTATCTCGGCC
>DATIOP010000425.1:0-1645 GCA_035472975.1 Gemmatimonadales bacterium | reverse complement strand
GACCCTTCCCCTCGGCCCACGCCTTTGCGGCGTGCAATCCAAAGATGAGTCTCCCCCAATGACCAGCGGCATCGCACGACTTCTCGGACCACTTTGAGTCCGGTCCGGGGAACGGCTTCC
Source organism: Gemmatimonadales bacterium (assembly GCA_035472975.1). GTDB lineage: Bacteria > Gemmatimonadota > Gemmatimonadetes > Gemmatimonadales > GWC2-71-9 > DATBGE01. The sequence goes on along the minus strand of DATIOP010000425.1, from coordinate 1,525 downwards.
TCTCGAACTCGGTACAGCCCATCCGGTGGCGCCTGGATGATACGACCGATGGGGGCCGGGCTGGTGATGCCGTCTGGCCGAATCATCTGACCGCGTTCGAGGGCGGTTTCGCCGGTAAACTGATCGAGTGAGACGGGGAGCATTGTAAACCAGTGCCACGGCACAAAGCTCTGCAAGCGATACAGCAATGGCGCGGTGGTGACCGGGACTACCTGCGGCGGTTCCGCTGCCGTCGCGGCGACGTGGCGTTCCCGTCCCGGCCAGGGCCGTCCCTCGCCGCCTTCGGTGATCTGCTCGATGGCCCACACCATGTTGGCCTGCTCGTCTCGGACGAAGCGGACGTCTTCTATCTGATCGCCTACCAGCCGGGAAGGCCCGGCGCTGGGCGGCAGCAGGAGAAAATCAGCCGGTCGCCCATCCTGATCCGCGATCGAGGTCGAGAAACAGGTCCAGCGGGCGTCCGGCGGCGTGGGCGCCGCGTCGGCTCGATCCACGAGCGTGATGCCACCGAAGACGTCGTGCACCAACAGCTCATCGATCCGCGCGACTCGACTCACCGGAAAATCAAAGGGGACGACGAAGTAGTCGTTGCCATGAATCAGCATGAAATCCATCACGAGCAGCTTGGCGAGATCACGCTTATCCGGTATCACACTGCCGAAATCACTGGAGCCGCGCTCGAAATCCCACCAGCGATGGTTGGGCATGCCGCGGAAACGAACGAAGGTGGGCAATCGGCTGACACTCGTCGCTTCAGGTACCGGCACCGCGACGCCGTCCGGCGCTCCCGGATTTTCCGCCCGGGAGATGAGGTCCATGGTAAACCACTCGAAGGTGGCATCCCGGTCCGGAGTGGACTGGAACAACATGGTCCCTCCGGTTGGGCCTGCGGCGACTGCCTCCACCTGGTACTCCAGTCGATCGCTGTGCCACGAAGTCCCGCTATCCGCCCCGATCTCGCCAAGGGTACGGGAGATCGACTGCTGCAGAGCGGCGATCGCGGCTTGGAGCTGAGCGACGAAGGGAACGACCGCGGGCTTGGCGAGAAGCGCGGGCGTGGCTCCCTGCGCCGCCAGTTCAACTCCGTTCACCGCTCGACCCTCACACACGCTGAGGAAACGCGCCGCACGGGCATCACTGGGGTCCACCCGTGAGGCATCCAGCGGGAACTCCTCTCGCACTGCGGCGAGAACTGCGGCACGCTGAGTTGCGTTGAGACCCTCATCCTCCAGCAGCGAAGCCAGGGCGAGCCCCCACTCGGCCTGTGTCGCCAGATCGGGCGCGAAGCCTTCGGTCTCCACCAACTCCTCGAGGGGGGCTGTGATAGGCCGGAGCGGCAAAGGCTGGCCCGTATCGAGACGAGGCCGCCAGCCGAGGAAAGGCGTGGTTCGCGCGCGCATCTGCACCCAGGCCGGTGAGCCAGCATCCTCGCCCTGAAATTCACCGAATTGCCACTGCCGAGTCAGCATCCACAGCGGATCTCGAATCTTCGCCGCCAGCGTATCGGCGACCTCAGGCGACCGCG
>DATIOP010000424.1:0-2844 GCA_035472975.1 Gemmatimonadales bacterium | reverse complement strand
AAAAAGAGCTGGCAACGGGGTGCCCAGTCCCATAAAAAATTAATTACAACTTTAACTATTTAATTCTCTTCACATTTTTGCCCTGATTTATCAGCTCCCGGGATGACCTGGGCCAGGAACACCGGGGGACACAGACCCGCGAGCACCCTCGCCCGACGATCCAGCTCCGCCTCATCGAAAGTCAGCATGCGGAGCACCGGGATCTCCCGTCTCGCGACCTCGGGATCATGGTAGAGACCTAATGTCGTTTCGAGTGCCGCGAGGGTGAAGCGATCGGCGCGGAGGGCGCGAGCGAGCGGATTGGCGCGGCACCGGGCGATGATCTCCCGCTTGCCCACCAGACACCCCGCTTGAGGCCCGCCGAGCAGTTTGTCTCCCGAGAAGATGACCAGATCGGCGCCTGCGGACACGGCGGTCTGAACCCGGGGTTCCGAGCTCAAGCCCCACGGGCTCAAATCGAGCAGCAGACCGCTGCCCACATCATGCAGATAGGGGATCCTGCGCGAGTGAGCGAGCTCCGTGAGTTCCTCTGACGCCGGCGACGTGACGAAGCCAACCTGCTCGAAGTTGGAGCGATGGACCGTGAGGATCGCGGCTGCCCCGTCGATCGCATTCTGATAATCAATGAGGTGAGTCCGGTTGGTGGTTCCCACCTCCTGCAGCACGGCGCCGCTCTTTCCCATGATGTCGGGGATCCGGAATGATCCACCGATCTCGATCAGCTCACCCCGCGAGATGATGACTCGTCCGCCCTGGGCCAGCGAATTGAGGGCAAGCACCAGCGCGCCGGCCGCATTGTTGACCGCGAGTCCATCCTCGGCTCCGGTCAGCTCGGCGAGCAGGGTGCGGCAATGATCCGCCCGCTGGCCGCGAGCGCCTGATGCGAGGTCGTACTCCAGTGAGCTGTACCCCTCCGCCACTTCCTGGATGGCGAGGGCCGCCGCATGCGCCAAAGGTGCGCGCCCCAGATTCGTGTGCAGGACCACGCCCGTCGCGTTAAGCACCGGCTGCAGCGAACGTGAGGTGTGATCCTGCACCCGCTCGGCGATCTCCGCGGCCCAATCCTCCGGAGGTCCTGCGCGACTCGAGCGCGCCGCCTCCAGTGCCTCGCGCACCGCAACCACCACGACGTTGCGCGGCACCGTCGCGAACAGGGCCTCCACCCCGGGGTCTCGTAGCAGGCGATCAACCGAGGGAAGCTGGCGCCGAGCGTCCGGGTTCACGGTTTTCCCGCATCGGGCTTTGCGCCCGTCGTATCAGAAACCACGGAGTCCTTCTTCTCCTCCTTGATCTCCGGAACCGCGAAGCCCGCCCGTGCTTCTTCGCTGGCGACACCGTTCACGTTTCGAATCCCCGGCACATCGACCAGGTACTTGCCGCCAGGCTTGAAGGCGCTGTCTACCCGCAGCACCAGCTTGTCGAACAACGCGGGCCGCTGAGCGAGAAGCTGCTTCAAAGCGGTGGAGTCTGCCGCTCCGGGGCTGGGCCTGCTCGGTAAGTGAACCGGAGGCGGCTGGGCGAATTTCGGCTTCTTGCCCGCAAGAGTATCTGCCCGTGCTGTGGTGTCCCGCGCGATCGAATCCGCCACCAGCGAGTCGATCCTGGCGCGCACCACCAATTGGATACTGTCGTCTACCGGTTTGGGGAGCAGCGAGGCCACGTGGACCGGAATCGAATCGGGCAATTCACGGAGCAGCACCTGCAATGAGTCGAACTGCTGCCGAGGATCGAGCGGCTGGGTGAAGGTGATGGTAGCGGAGACGCTGTCGTTCGCCGTGATCCCGGAGATGTGAGGTCCCACCGAATCGTGGGGGTAGATCCAGAGGGTCGGAATCGTCATCGTGCCTTGAGGAACCCGCACGCTGTCGAATGCTTCCCGATCTTCCTTCTGCAGGTTGTGGTTGGCGTCGAGCACCGCGAACGCGACGTACTCGCCCTGGGGCAGGGGCCCGATTCGGAACCGGCCCGACGAATCGGTGAGGGTGCGATAGATGAGTGTGTCCGGCATCAGGGCCAACGCGATTAAAGCCTGTCGAGCGTACTGTCCGGCGACCCAGTCCACTGCTTGTCCTTCGACCGTGTCAGTCGGGAGCGGGCCGCCGGTCGAGAAGGTGATGACGATACTGGTGTCGGTCTTGTTCCGGCTCAAATCAACGATGCCCGGAAGCAGCTCGATGCGATAGACCCGGTTCGGCTTCCACCCTTCGCGGGGCCGGACCGTGATGCGATCCCGCTTCCATTTGATGCGCGGAATCTCGTGCGAAGGGGAAACCAGGATCAGGCGCTCGAGGTCTCCGGTGCCGAGGCCCATACTCGGCGTACTTCCCTCGGACACGATCTCATCGAAGCGGAATTCGACGTCCTTGTCCCAGTCGGGATAGACGCCGACCGACTCGGGTACGGTGGAGAGGAGAATGGGTGGAATGTGGTCCGTAGGGCCGCCGGGCGGGGGGGCCATTTTTGCGCAGGCGAGAACCGCGGACAGGGCGAGTAGGGCGGTATGGCGGAACGGCGGGAAGGCGGTCGGGGCGGACGAGCCCTCACACTGACCCGATTCCACGTCCGCCTTGTCCGTCTCGTTCGCCCTCTTCGCCCGGCGTCTCATCCAACCAGCCGTCGGTGCTTCTCCGCTAGCACCTCGTGCTGCTCGCTCCAGCTGCTCAGCTTCTCCCGTTCCTTTGCCACGATCTCCTGAGGTGCCCGGCTTGTGAACTGCTCGTTGCCCAGCTTGGCTTTCTGGTTCTCGATGAGCTTGGTCAGGCGTTCCAACTCGCTCTGAAGCCGGCCCCGTTCCTTGTCGAGATCGAGAACCTCGCCGAGCGGGACGAAGAGCGAGCTCCGGTC
>DATIOP010000423.1:0-1955 GCA_035472975.1 Gemmatimonadales bacterium | reverse complement strand
TGCCAAATAGGTCTTAGCAACATTTCTTTACGACGACCATCACCATGCTGGGTAGCCGGCCGACTTCCCGTCTAGCGGTCAGACATTACGCATCGGCGCTTAGATGCAGATGCTGCCGCTGACGAATCGCCAGAGGCTGGTGGCACTGGCGCACGCCAATATCCAGGGGACTCGGTATTCGACGCCGACGTGAAGTTTCTGCAAACCCTTGCGGGGATGCTCGACCGCGACGGGCACCGCCGGGCGCCCTGGGACCGATTGCATAGGCCTTCGACACCGTCGTTGGAATGCCGCGGAGGGCGTCCCTTTGGCCGCTGGTGGACCAGGTAGTTGTCTATCGTTATCAAGATCAACGTGTGATAATTGCTGCGGCAGCGAGGATTTGACTGATCCGAGAGCCGACAGTGCGACCCCTCACCGGCTGAATCCCGTCGCTGCCGAAATATCGGCTAAGCGCCAAAGGGAAATTGAGAAGCGCCGGAACGTCTCGGCTTCCCCATCTATTGAGTGTCCGGGCGGACAGGAACCCACATCGAAGGTTGTGACTCCAGATACGAGTCACCACTTATCGGGAGGCACCACGAATGCCACATCTACGAATCCACATGCCGCATTTCCTACCCAACAACACCGCTCGCGAGGTCAGCCCGGCTGAACCCCAGCATCACTGGCCCCAAACCATTGCTGGTGCCGTCGGTCACATCCCGCACCACCTCCCCCCTCCGCGACCGCACCCTTGGCGGCAGGACGCCATTCACACTTACTTCGAGATGACGCGGATGGCTCGCGAGATGGGACACCTCTAACCCGCACCGATCGACTCGTACCAGGGACGGTGGGGTGCGCTGCCTCGAATCGGTTCGTTGTCACTACCGACATCAGCGCGACCCGACAGGCCCACGTGTTCGCCGCCGACGTTGACCTCGAGCCACCGGCTTTCCCTCCGGTCCGACTTTGTCAGCCCGGTAATACGAGATCGCCGTTGAGCAGAGGCATCCGCGGAGAGTGGTCCGTATGCACGGAGTTCGGGACCAACCTCGCCGTGTAACCCAGCGGCAAGGGCGTCCTGACCGCTGCGTTTTGTCGGCCCGATCATCGGGTAACCCTGAACCCGCGGTGCCGAGTTGCCGGAAACCGTTCGCTCGGCACTCGAGACGGGCACCCATGCCTGTTTTCCGTGGCGATTTCGATGCGGGCACTCTAGCGACTGTGACGATGGGCGGCCGATGAACCTGACGCGCACGAAGACCATTGAGCAGTCCATCGCGGACACCGAGGAGTCCGAGCATCAGCTACGCAAGGAGCTGGGTCCTCTGCAGTTGACGGTGTTTGGTGTCGGCGTGATCATCGGCACCGGCATCTTCGTGCTGACGGGTGAGGCCGCCGGGGAGAAGGCAGGGCCCGCCGTCGCGCTGTCATTCCTTTTCTCCGGTATCGCCTGCGCGCTGGCCGCGCTGTGCTACGCGGAGTTCGCAAGTACCGTGCCGGTGGCGGGCTCGGCGTACACGTTTTCCTATGCCAGCCTCGGTGAGCTCGTCGCCTGGATCATCGGTTGGGACCTCATTTTGGAGCTGGCGCTAGGAGCCGCCACGGTTTCCGTGGGGTGGTCGAACTACTTCGCCGACGTGATGAAGGAGGCCGGGATCACCATCCCGGACTTCGCCTACGGGGACGGCCACAACTTGGTTGCGGCCGCAATCGTGCTGATCCTCACCGCAGTCATCTGTACGGGGATCAAGATCTCCTCGCAGGTCAACTTCGTCTTCGTGGTCATCAAGGTCAGCATCGTGCTGCTGGTGATCGTGGCCGGTGCGTTCTTCATCAAGGTGAGTAACTGGTCGCCTTTCATCCCGCCGTCCGGCTCGCAAGGCGCCTCGGGCGCGGAGGCCACTCCGTCACTGCTGCAGGACCTGGGGTTCGCGCCCGGCGCGTTCGGTATCAGTGGAATCTTCGCC